>DATAAP010000351.1:0-9271 GCA_036260035.1 Alphaproteobacteria bacterium
CCGCTGCCGGCGACCCTGGCGGCGAGTGCCGCGGCCGCGCTGGCGCTGATGGCACCCCCGCTCGTACTCCTCCGCCCCACCCCGATCGCTGCGCTCGCCTCGCCCTCAGTGCTGCTGAGCATCGGCTACATCGCCCTGTTCGCCTCGGTCGTCGCCTTCCTGCTGTGGCTGCGCGGCGTGGCGCGCCTCGGCCCGGCTCGAGCCGGCCAGTTCCTGCATCTCATGCCGGTCTTCGGCGCCGCCCTGGCCTTCGTCTTCCTCGGCGAAGTGCCGACGCCGGTGCAGATCGCCGGGGCCGCTCTCGTTCTGTCCGGGCTCGCGGTGTTCGAGCGAGGCCGCCCCACCACCTTGACGAAGGAGAAACTCCAGTGACAGGCCTATTGACCCTGCTCTACGGCATCGTCGCCTACGCGATCGGGCTCGGTAGCATCGTCTATGCGGTCGGATTCACCGCCAATCTGGTGGTGCCGAAATCAATCGACATCGGCGGTGTGGCGCTGCCATGGCAAGAGGCGCTCCTGATCGATCTCGTGCTGCTGACGGTATTCGCCCTCCAGCACAGCGTGATGGCGCGGCGCGGCTTCAAGCGCTGGTGGACCCGGGTGATTCCCGAGCCGATCGAGCGCAGCACCTTCGTGCTCGCTGCAGGGCTCGTCCTGATCGCGCTGTTCTGGTTCTGGGCGCCGATACCCACGCTGGTGTGGAGCGTCGACGCGCCGGCTGCGCGCGCCGCGATCATGGCCGTCTATTTCGCAGGCTGGGGCGTGCTCGTGCTGAGCACCTTCCTAATCAACCACTTCAACCTGTTCGGCCTATCGCAGGTCTTCGCCGCCTGGCGCGGGCGCACGGCGGTCGACCCGTCCTTTCGCACGCCCTTCCTCTACAAGGTCGTCCGCCATCCAATCTATCTCGGATTGCTCATGGCCTTCTGGGCGGCGCCGGACATGACGGTCGGGCACCTAGTCTTCTCGATCGCCACGACGGGCTACATCCTGATCGGTATCGCCCTCGAGGAACGCGACCTTATCGCGATCCATGGCGACCTGTACCGCAGCTATCGCCATCGGGTGCGCATGCTGCTGCCGCTGCCAATGGGTCAAGGACGATCGCCGCTTCCGTCAACCAGCAGCAAGCCGTTGGGGCACTGACGCAAGCCTCTTGGCGACGCGGCTCACTCAGCGCGACGGCGTTGCCGTCCGCGGGCGTGCGAAGCAGACGATGCCGATCAGGGACATCGCGCTGAAGATCGCGCCGGCGACGAATGTGCTCGTTACGCCGAAGCGGTCCCACAGCATGCCAGCCAACACGCTCGCCGCCAGCATCATGATCCCGGAGAAGAGATTGAAGACGCCGAACGCGGTGCCGCGCAGCCGCCGCGGCACGGTGTCCGCGATCATCGCCGCAAGCAGCCCCTGAGTCAGCCCCATATGCAGACCCCAGAGCAGAGTTCCGGCCATCACGAGCCAGATGTCGGGCGCCAGCGCCAAGATCACGTCGGCGACGACGAGAAGGCCGATCCCGGCCACCAATACGATCTTGCGCCCGGCGCGATCCGACCAGGCGCCCGCGGGATAGGCCGACGCCGCGTAGGCGACGCTCATCACCACCAGGACGAATGGAACGTAAGCGTCCGCCAGCCCGGCCTCGCTCGCGCGCAGCACCAGAAACGCCTCACTGAACCGAGCCAGCGTCAGAACCGCGCCGGTCGCGACGACCAGCCAATATGCCCTGCCGAGAGTCTTCACATCCGCCGCACGAAGCGGCGGCGCCGGATCGGCAGTAACCGGACGCTCCGGCTCCTGAACGAAGCTGACGAGGATGATCACCGACAGGATCGCGGGAATGACCGCGATCCAGAAGACGGCGCGGATGTCGTCGTCAAGCTGGCCCATCGCGATAATCGCCAGGATCGGACCGGCGACGGCGCCAACCGTGTCGAGTGACTGGCGGAGGCCGAAACTCGCGCCACGCAAGTTGGCGGGCGTCAGGTCGGCGATCAGCGCATCGCGCGGCGCGCCGCGGATACCCTTGCCGATTCGGTCGATGAACCGCGCGACGAAGACGGTGGCGACGGAGCCGGCCAGCGGAAACAGCGGCTTGGTCACCGCGGCCATGCCGTAGCCGAGGAGAGTGAGGGCCTTTCGGCGACCGAGGTAATCGCTGGCGGCGCCCGAGAAGATCTTGACGATCAGCGCCATCGCCTCGGCAATGCCCTCGATCAGGCCCACCAGGGTCTTGCTCGCGCCGAGCACGCCCACCAGGAACACCGGCAGCAGGCTGTGGATCAGCTCAGACGACATGTCCATGCACAGGCTGACGAGCCCGAGGGCCCATACGCCGCGCGGCAGCGCGCTCAGCCCGGTCACGACGGGGGTTGAATGCTTGGAACCCATCTCGTTCGCCTTCGCAATGACGGGCGTCGGACGACCCGAACTCGTATGCGCGGGGCAAGCATTGGATAAGAACTTCGCGATTGCCCAATGGCAAGGGCCGGCTCATACCAAACCGTCGCGCCGCATGCGGGGGATGCGAGAAATGCTATGCCGCGCCGGCGCGAAAGCCCCGACACTCGGCGCCGCGAAGCGAGGCGCATGAACAATCTTCTGCTCTATCTAGCGGTCGTGGCGATCTGGGGATCGTCGTGGCTCGGCATCAAGCTGCAGCTCGGCGTCGTTCCGCCGGAGGTGTCGGTGCTTTACCGTTTCATCGTCTCGGCGGCGCTGCTGCTGGCGTGGTGCTGGCTGCGCGGGCTTCGCCTGCGTTTCTCCTGGCGCCAGCATGTTGCGATGGCGATGGTCGGCGTGCCGCTCTTCTCGCTCAACTACATCATTTTCTACATCGCCACCGCCTATCTCACGAGCGGCCTGGTCGCGGTGACTTTCTCGACGATCACGTTGATGAATATCGGATTCGGGGCGCTGCTGATCGGCTCGCCGATCCGCCCGCGCGTAGCGGTCGGCGCGCTGTTCGGCCTCGCCGGGCTCTCGCTGGTGTTCTGGCCGGACCTCGCCGCCTTCGATACCGGCAGCGCTGGCCTGATCGGCCTTGGCCTGTCGCTGATCGCGACAGCCTTCGCGTCGCTCGGCAACGTCGCCTCGGCACGCAACCAGCGGGCGAGCATCCCGGTGATGCAGGGCAACGCCTTCGGCATGGCCTATGGCGCGCTCTGCACGTTGATCGTCATCCTGATCCGCGGCGTGCCGTTCGCCTTCGATCCCTCGCCGCTCTACGTCGGCGGACTGCTCTACCTTGCGGTCGTCGCGACGATCTTCGGCTTCGGCTGCTACCTAACGCTGCTCGGCCGCATCGGTGCAGACCGTGCCGCGTATACCAGCGTGGTGTTCCCGCTGGTGGCGCTCGGGCTGTCGACGGTCTTCGAGGGCTTCGAGTGGACGAAGCTGGCAGTTGCCGGCGTGCTCCTAATCCTGGTCGGCAATGTCATCGTGCTCGCCAAGGTCCAGCGGGCGCCGGCCAAGTCCGCGGCTTGAACAGCCGCCGCGCGGGGCTTACGCTGAGTCCAGAATCACGGGAGAACGACATGCGCGCCATGCACGATCTCGGCGGCGTTGAGCCGATGGCCTCCGCGGCGATCGACCGCGAGGAGCACGCGCTGACGCAATTCGACAAGAACGTGGATGCGCTGATGTATCTGCTGTCGCATCCGTCGCGCCGGATCATCCGCGTCGACGAGCTGCGCCGCGCGATCGAATCCTTCACACCGCTTCAGTATTCCTCGCTCACCTACTACGAGAAATGGCTGCAGGCGATGCACGACCTGCTGGTCGAGAAGGGCGTGTTGACGCGAGAGGAGATCGCGCAGAAATGCGCGGCCCTCCGTGCAGAGACGGCGACATGAAGGCGGGCGCGCGCTACAGCCCCGGTGACCGCGTTCGCGTGCGGCTCGACTGGCCGGAGGCCGGCGCGAAGCGCGTCCACATCCGCACACCGCATTACCTGCGCGGCCGCAGCGGCGTGGTCGAGCGCGTCTTCGGCGCCTATCCCAACCCGGAGGCCCTAGCCTTTGGCCAGCCCGGCCTGCCGGCGCAGCCGCTCTACCAAGTGCGCTTCGCCCAGGCGCCACTGTGGGCGAAGGCCGCATCCGCCGACACCGTCATCGCCGATCTCTACGAGCACTGGCTCGAACCCGACGCGGAGGCCCACCATGGATGAGCCCGCAACCCACGTGCACGATCACCACGACCACACGCATGGCCCCGACGACCATGCGCCGATCCATGCCCACGGACCGAAGCCGGAATACGCGCTGCTCGAGCGCGCGATCCGCGAGCTGCTGATCGCTAAGGGCGTGTTCGGGGCAGGCGATCTGCGCCGGCAGATCGACCTGATGGATTCGCGCAGCCCATCGCAGGGCGCGAAGCTGGTCGCACGCGCCTGGGTCGATCCCGAATATAAGAAACGGCTTCTGACCGACGCGAAAAAGGCCGCCGCGGAGCTGGCTGTCGACTGCAGCAACGCGCCGGAGGTCGTGGTGCTGGAGAACACGCCGAAGCGCCATCACCTCGTCGTATGTACGCTGTGCTCCTGCTACCCCAAGGCGATCCTCGGCATCCCGCCGGCCTGGTACAAGAGCGTCGAATACCGCGCGCGTGCGGTGAAGGACCCGCGCGGCGTGCTCGCCGAGTTCGGCACCAAGCTGCCTGAGGACGTGGAGGTGCGCGTCGTCGATTCGACTGCCGACATGCGCTACCTCGTCTTGCCGATGCGCCCTAGCGGCTCCGAGGGCTGGAGCGAGGAGCGGCTCGCAGCGCTCGTGACGCGCGACAGCATGATCGGCGTAACCACGCCCACCCTGCCCGCCTGATCGTCCGGGCGGATTAGGCCAGAATCCACCGGCACGGAATCGCCGCATCAGTGTCACAGTACTGCCACCCTGTGCCGCTACTAATTCGCGCCATCAGGGTTGCGGATGGTGACAATGCTTCGACTCATCCTGCGGATCGCGATCGAAAAGGTAGAGGACTGGCATAACGACCGCCTGTTCGCCGCCTGGCGCGCGGAGCGGTCCAGTCGCCGCTCGGCCTGAGAATCGGCCTTCCGCCGGTCGGCCGGCCGGGCTAAACCTGTCCTCGACACCCACCCGTCGAGGCATGCTGTGATTCCGCGCTACACCCGCCCCGAAATGGCCGCGATCTGGGCGCCCGAGAACCGCTTCCGCATCTGGTTCGAGATCGAGGCGCATGCCTGCGACGCTCAGGCCGAACTCGGCGTGATCCCGAAGGAAGCCGCCAAGGCGGTGTGGGAGCGCGGCAAGTTCGAGATCGACCGCATCGACGAGATCGAGCGCGAGACCAAGCACGACGTCATCGCCTTCTTGACCAACCTCGCTGAGCATGTCGGGCCCGAGGCGCGCTTCGTGCACCAGGGCATGACTTCGTCGGACGTGCTCGACACCTGCCTTGCCGTGCAGCTCAAGCAGGCGACCGACATCCTGCTTGCCGATCTTGACCGCGTGCTCGCCGCCCTCAAGACGCGCGCCATCGAGCACAAGCTGACGCCGGTGGTCGGCCGCAGCCATGGCATCCATGCCGAGCCGACCACGTTCGGGCTCAAGCTCGCCGGCCACTACGCCGCGTTCGCGCGAAACCGCGAGCGGCTGGTCGCGGCGCGCCGCGAGATCGCGACCTGCGCCATCTCGGGCGCCGTGGGCACATTCGCGCATATCGATCCGCGCGTCGAAGCGCATGTCGCGAAGAAGATGGGTCTGGAGCTCGAGCCGATCTCGACCCAGGTCATTCCGCGCGACCGCCACGCCGCCTATTTCGCGACATTGGGCGTCATCGCCAGCTCGATCGAGAACCTTGCCATCGAGATCCGTCACATGCAGCGCACCGAGCTGCGCGAGGCGGAGGAGTATTTCAGCCCGGGCCAGAAGGGCTCGTCGGCGATGCCGCACAAGCGCAATCCGGTGCTGTCTGAGAACCTGACCGGGCTCGCGCGCATCGTGCGCGCCGCAGCGGTGCCGGCGCTCGAGAATGTGGCGCTATGGCACGAGCGCGACATCTCGCATTCGGCGGTCGAGCGCGTGTTCGCGCCCGATGCGACGACAGCGCTCGACTTCGCCCTCGTGCGGCTGGCCGGATTGGTCGAAAAACTGGTCGTCTATCCGGAAAGCATGCAGGCCAATCTCGACCGGCTTGGCGGCCTGATCCATTCGCAGCGTGTGCTGCTGGCGCTCACCCAGGCCGGCATGAGCCGCGAAGACGCCTACGCGGTCGTGCAGCGCCATTCGATGGAGACATGGCGCAACGGGGGCAACCTGCTCGAGCGGCTCAAGGCCGATCCGCAGGTGACACAGCGCCTGTCACCCGCGCAGCTCGAAGCGCAGTTCGACCTCGCCTACCACTTCAAGCACGTCGACACGATTTTCGCGCGCGTGTTCGGCGGGGAAGTGGAGGCCGCGCGGCAGAGGGCTCGCGCCGCCAAACGCTAGCTCAGGGCGGCAGGCAGTCGTAGATGCCGAGCCGCTCGCCAGTATTGCCGCCGGTCGTATTGCGGAAGCGGGCGCGCTTGCCGTAGCGGCTGCATTCGTCGCGCGCCTTGGATTCCGCAGCACCCGACTGGCCTTCGAAGTAGCTGACGGTCACCACGTCGGTCGTCGACGACTCGACGCGCGGCCCGCTCGCGCACGCGGCCAGCAGGCCCGTTGCCGCCAGGGCGACGATCGCATATCGCATGATCCGGTCCCTTCTAATTGTCCCGGTCGCTTAACGCGGCCGATACGGTCCCGGTTCGTCGATGGCTGAGCTTTTTGGCTGGGCCGGCTCAGCTCTGCTTCGTGATCTGCTCTTTGGCTACAGCGAGAAGCCGGTCAAGCTCCCTGCGGATTTGCACCTCGCTAACGGTGTGCCCCTTGGCCCCGAGATCATTGACCACCTTAGCGACTATGTCGGAATCGCCCGGCTTTTCGAAATCAGCTTGGACAACCTCCTTCGCATAGGCTTCGGCCGACGCGCCGGAGAGGCCCATCTGCTCCGCGGCCCACAAGCCGAGCAGCTTGTTGCGGCGGGCGTTGACCTTGAACTGAAACTCCTGGTCATGCTTGTACTTCTGCTCGAAACCCTTTTCGCGTTCATCAAAGGTCGCCATGTCCCGTCCCATCTCCTTGTTGCGGCAGCCACAATGCGGATTGCGCCGCGGCGCTCTTATACAGATGGGCACGCGGCGCGGCAATCGCACCCTTCGTGGCAAATTCTATTGATGTGCACCGTCGTTTTCCTGCGCCGGCCGGGCCATGCCTGGCCGATGCTGATCGCGGCCAATCGCGACGAGATGGGCGACCGGCCGTGGCGGCCGCCGGGGCGCCACTGGCCGGACCGGCCCGAGGTCGTCGCCGGCATTGACGAGCTCGCCGGCGGCACCTGGCTGGGCATCAACGATTACGGCGTCGTCGCCGGCATCCTCAACCGGCCGGGCACGCTCGGCCCCGCCGCTGGCCTGCGCTCGCGCGGCGAGCTGCCGCTCGAAGCCCTCGACCATGCCGACGCGGCCAGCGCTGCGGTTGCTCTGCAGGCGCTCGATGCCGAGGCCTGGCGCCCATTCAATATGTTCGTTGCCGACAACCGGGATGCGTTCTGGCTCCGCTCGCTCGGCGACCAGAGCGACGGCCGCGTGCAGGCGCGTGTCGTGCCACCCGGGCTGTCGATGCTGACCGCACACGATCTCAATGATACCGAGTCGGCGCGGATCCGCTTCTACCTGCCGCGGTTCAAGGCCGCCGCCGTGCCGGACCCGGCGAAGGGCGACTGGAGCGCGTGGGAAGCCCTACTCGTCAGCCGCGAGGCCGAATCGGGTGCGGGCGACCATGGCGCCATGAACATCGCCACGCCGAGCGGCTTCGGCACCACCTCGTCTTCGCTGATCGCGCTGCCTTTCACGACGGTTCAGAGTCCGCGCAAGCCTGTTTGGAGGTTCGGTGCCGGGCATCCCGATTCGGTTCAGTTTTCCGACGTAAGGCTCTGAATCTCCTCTCGGAATATGGCGCGTTGCGAGGCAGCCGGAAGGACGTATATAAGAAGCGCGCCGCGCGCTTGATTCTCCGGGCCGGCGGCGCTCCCGCTTTCGCCGAAAGTCCCCGATGGCCCGACGCAGACAGATTTACGAAGGCAAGGCCAAGATTCTTTTCGAAGGCCCTGAGCCCGGCACGCTCGTCCAGTACTTCAAGGACGACGCCACCGCGTTCAACGCCAAGAAGAAGGGCACGATCACCGGCAAAGGCGTGCTCAACAACCGCATCTCCGAATATCTGATGATGCGGCTGGAGGAGATCGGCGTGCCGACGCATTTCGTGCGCCGCCTCAACATGCGCGAGCAGCTCGTGCGCGAAGTGGAGATCATCCCGATCGAGGTGGTGATCCGCAACGTCGCCGCCGGCGGGTTCGCGGAGCGCTTCGGCATCAAGGAGGGCCAGCAGCTGCCGCGCTCGATTGTCGAGTACTACTACAAGAACGACGAGCTCGGCGATCCGATGATCACCGAGGAGCACATCACCGCCTTTGGCTGGGCCTCGACCCAGGATCTTGACGATATGATGGCGCTCGCGCTGCGCATCAACGATTTCCTGTCCGGCTTGTTTCTCGGCGTTGGCCTGCGGCTCGTCGACTTCAAAGTCGAGTTCGGGCGGCTGTGGACCGACGAGGACATGCGCATCATCCTCGCCGACGAGATCAGCCCTGATTGCGCGCGGCTGTGGGATGTCAAGACCAACGAGAAGCTCGACAAGGACCGCTTCCGCCGCGATCTTGGCAATGTCGAGGAGGCCTATCGCGAAGTGGCGCGGCGCCTCGGCATCCTACCAGAAGGCGGACCGCAGGATCTCCAGGGCCCCAAGACGATGCAGTGACGGTGCACCACATGAAGGCGAAAGTTCACGTAACGCTCAAGAACGGCGTCCTCGACCCGCAGGGCAAGGCGATCCACCATGCCCTCGAGGGCCTGGGCTTTTCCGGCGTCCGGGACGTGCGCGCCGGCAAGCTGATCGAGCTCGACCTTGAAGAAGGTGTGAGCGAGGCCGATGTCGACGCCATGTGCAAGAAGCTGCTCGCCAACACGGTGATCGAGAATTATCGGATCGAGCTGGGGGCCAAGGTATGAAGGCCGCCGTCATCGTCTTCCCCGGCTCCAATTGCGACCGCGACGTCGCCGAGGCGCTGCGGCTGGTGACCGGCCAGGCGCCGGCCATGGTGTGGCACAAGGAGAGCGAGCTGCCGGAGGGCACCGGCATCATCGCCGTGCCCGGCGGCTTCTCCTACGG
>DATAAP010000352.1:0-8858 GCA_036260035.1 Alphaproteobacteria bacterium
ATCAGATCGGGCTGAGCAGCTGCCGCACGGCCGGCAGAATCCGGCGAACGATCTCCTCGACGCCCGCCGCGTTCGGATGCAGCCCGTCGCCTTGGTTGAGCGCAGTATTGGTCGCAATGCCATCCAGGAAGAACGGATAGAACACGGTCTCATGCTTGCGGGCGAGGCGCGGGAAGACCGCTTCATATTCCGCGACATAGTCGCGCCCCAGATTGGGCGGTGCCCGCATCCCCGCCAGCAGCACGCGTACGCCACGGCTCTTCAGGCGCGTCAGGATCGCATCGAGATTCTGCTCCATCGCGGCCGGCGGCAGGCCGCGCAGTCCGTCATTGGCGCCGAGCTCGACAATCGCGCAATCCGGCGGCGGATTCCCGAGCGCCCAGTCGAGGCGCGCCAGTCCGCCGGCAGAGGTGTCGCCCGACACGCCAGCATCAATCACGGTCACGTCGATACCTTCGGCGCGCAGGGCGGCTTCGAGCCGTGCCGGAAACGCCTGATTCTTAGGCAGGCCGTAGCCGGCGGTCAGGCTGTCGCCGAGGACCAACAGGCGGCGGCGGTCCTGAGCCTGGGCGCCGAACGCCGTAAAGGCGAGCGCCGCCGCCAAGCCGTTGACAATCGCCGCGCGGCGGCCATATCCGCCTTGTTCCTGCCGGTCGCGCGACGCGGCCTCCGGCCGTGACAGACGAAAAGAACGACGCGCGAGCGTATACATGAAGGAAGCCAATCCTCCGTTGGTCGAGCTGACCGACATCCACCTGACACTGGGGAGTGCCGCCGGCCAGGTCAACATCCTGCGCGGCGTAACGCTGGAGGTGGACCATGGCGAGACGGTG
Organism: Alphaproteobacteria bacterium; assembly: GCA_036260035.1. Lineage (GTDB taxonomy): Bacteria > Pseudomonadota > Alphaproteobacteria > CACIAM-22H2 > CACIAM-22H2 > DATAAP01. The sequence continues at coordinate 834 of DATAAP010000352.1, forward strand.
GCGGTGGTCGGCCCGTCCGGCTCCGGCAAGTCGACGATGATGATGATCGTTGCAGGCCTGGAGCGGCCGTCGACCGGCAGCGTGCGCATCGCTGGCGCCGATTTCGGCGGGCTGGACGAGGACGGGCTGGCGCTGTTCCGCCGCCGCCATATCGGAATCGTCTTCCAGGCTTTCCATCTGATCGCGACCATGACGGCGCTGGAGAATGTCGCGATTCCGCTCGAGCTCGCGGGCGCCTCCGACGCGTTCGACCGCGCGCGCGAGGGCCTGAGGGCGGTGGGGCTCGGCGAGCGCGTCGAGCACTATCCAGGACAACTCTCCGGCGGCGAGCAGCAGCGCGTGGCACTGGCGCGCGCCTTCGCGGCCGAGCCCGCCCTGCTGCTGGCAGACGAGCCGACGGGAAATCTCGACGCGGCTACAGGTGCCGCCATCGTCGAGCTGATGTTCGAGCTGCGTCGCAAGCGCGACGCGACGCTCCTGCTGATCACCCACGATCCCGATCTCGCCGCGCGCTGCGACCGCACAGTGCGCATGCTCGACGGACGCATCCTGCCCGAGGCGCCAGCGCAGCGTGCTGCGGGCGCGCAACGCATCCGATGAGCGACATTGCGCTCGCGATTCGACTGGCGCGCCGCGAGCTGCGCGGCGGGCTCAAGGGATTCCGAGTCTTCCTTGCCTGTCTTGTTCTGGGTGTCGCGGCCATTGCCGCAGTCGGATCGTTCGCCGCGGGCATCACGCGCGCCCTTCAGGAAGACGCGCGCGTGCTGCTCGGCGGCGATGTCGAGCTGTCCTTCACGCACCGCACGGCAACCGCGGCACAGCTCACCGCGATGGAGCAGGTCGCAACCGTCTCGACCATCGCCGAGATGCGCGCGATGGCGCGCACGGACACAGCCCGCACGCTCGTCGAACTCAAGGCGGTGGATTCGCTCTATCCCTTGTTGGGATCCGTAGGCCTGACCGGTAACGCGGATCTGCAAGGCGTGTTAGCAAGGCGGGACGGCGTCTGGGGTGCTGCCCTCGAGCGCGCAACCATGACGCGGCTCGGCCTGTCGCTCGGCGACGCGTTCGCGGTTGGCGACGCCCGCTTCGTCGTGCGCGCCGTCGTCGAGCGCGAACCCGACCGCACCGCCAATGTCTTCACTTTGGGCCCGCGCGTCATGATCGCGCTGGCAGCCCTGCCGGATACCGGCCTGCTGCAGCCGGGCAGCCTTGTCCGCTACGAGTACCGCCTGTTGATGAAGCAGCCGGGATCGGTGGACCGCGTGGTCGCGGAGCTCAAGGTGCGGTTTCCCGATGCCGGCTGGCGCATCCGGGGCTTGAGCGACGCCACACCCGGCGTACAGCGCTGGATAGACCGCATCGCGATGTTCCTGACGTTGGTCGGGCTGTCGGCGCTGTTGGTCGGGGGCGTCGGCGTTGCCAATGCCGTGCGCGCCTATCTCGACAGCAAGACGCAGACCATCGCCGTGTTCAAATGCCTCGGTGCGCCGGGGCGGCTTGTGATGCTTATCTATCTTGCGCAGGTGCTGGCGCTGGCGTTGCTGGCGATCGCGATCGGACTTGCCATCGGCGTCGTCACGCCGGCGGTGGTCAGCCCGCTGGTTGCCGACAAGCTGCCGGTCGCGGCGCGTACAGGCCTCTATCCAGGGCCGCTCGCCGTCGCAGCGGCTTTCGGGCTGCTCACCACCCTCGCCTTCACGCTCTGGCCAGTCGCACGGGCGCGCGAGGTTCCCGCCGCGGCGCTGTTCCGCGACATTATCGCGCCGCTGCGCCGCTGGCCGCGTCCCTTCGCGATCATAGGCACGCTGGCGGCCGTCGCGGCTCTGGCGGCTCTCGCCATCGCCACGGCGATCGATCGCAAGCTGGCGGCCGGTTTCGTCGCCGGCGCGATCGCGACCTTCGCCCTCTTCTTCGCCGCGAGCTTCGCGGTCGCCGCCCTGGCGCGCCGCGCACGGCACGTGCGGCGCCCAGGCCTGCGCCTCGCGCTCGCCAATATGCACCGGCCGGGGAGCCCGATGCCGAGCGTGATGCTGTCGCTCGGTCTCGGCCTGACGGTGATGGTGCTGATCGCGCAGACCCAGGGTAATTTCGTGCGCACTCTGCGCGAGCAGATTCCCGCCGTGGCGCCGTCGTTCTTCTTCATCGACATCCAGCCGGACCAGATCGGGCCGTTCAAGGCTTTGCTGCGGAGCACCGCAGGCGTGGACGCGATCGAGGAAGTGCCGGCGCTGCGCGGCCGCATCGTGCGGTTGGCCGGCGTCCCGGTCGACCAGGTACCGATCGCGCCGGAGGCCCAATGGGCCGTCGGCAGCGACCGCGGCCTCACCTATTCCGCCGCACCGCCGCCGGGCACGCGCCTCGTCGCCGGCGATTGGTGGCCGGCGGATTACCGCGGCCCGCCGCTGGTGTCGTTCGATGCGCAGATCGCGCGCGGCATGGGCCTCGGCATCGGCGACACGATCACCATCAACGTGCTCGGCCGCGACGTCGACGCGAAGATCGCCAACCTTCGCGCCATCGACTGGACCAGCCTCGGCATCAACTTCACGCTGGTTTTCGCCCCCGGCACGCTCGAGGCGGCGCCGCATACCTTTATTGCGACGGCCCGCGTCACATCTGAGGCCGAGGACATGGTCGAGCGGCTGGTCAGCGAGCGCTTTGCCAACGTTTCCACCATCCGCGTCAAGGCGGCGCTTGCGACGGTCGAGTCGACGCTCGACTCGATCGCCAATGCGGCACGCGGCACGGCCGTGGTGGCGTTGCTGGCCGGCGGCCTGGTTCTGGCGGGCGCGCTGGCCGCGAGCCACCGCCGCCGCCTGTACGACGCGGTCGTCCTCAAGGTGCTGGGCGCCACGCGGCGCGAGGTGATGACCGCCTTCCTGATCGAGTTCGGGCTGCTTGGCCTTGCGGCCTCGGCAGCCGCGGTAGTTGCCGGCTCGCTCTGCGCCTACGTGCTGCTCGGCTTCTATATGCGGGTCGACTTCGAGGTCATGGCCGGGCCGGCCATAGCGACCGTGATGGCGGCCGTAATAACCGTGCTGGTTCTTGGGTTTGCAGGGACTTGGCGAGCCCTCGGGCAGAGCGCCGCGCCTGTCCTCCGGCACGCCTGAGGACCGCCGTTAACCTTCCGGATCGGGTGAAAACCTGCCGATTTTTCAAAGGCTTTCGCCGTACCCTTGCGGCGACTACCTATTGAACAAAGGCCGGGCTTGCCCATATCATGTCTGCCACAAGTCCCAATGAAGGGAGCTGGGAAACGACAATGGCTGAACTCCAACGGAATTATCTCGGGCGTGCCGCCACGACCGACGTCGCAATCGATGTCGGCCTCCGGCAGCACATGCTCCGCGTCTACAACTACATGGGCTCGGGCCTGGCCCTGACCGGTATCGTCGCCTATGCGGTCGCGAATACGCCCGCCCTGGTGCAGGCGATCTTTGGCACGCCGCTGCAATGGGTGGTGATGCTGGCGCCGCTGGCCTTCGTGCTGGTGCTGAGCTTCGGCATCCAGCGCCTGTCCTTCTTCACGGCACAGGCGGTGTTCTGGGCCTTCGCGGTGGCGATGGGCGCCTCCCTCGCGTCGATCTTCCTGGTCTTCACCGGGGCGAGCATCGCGCGGGTGTTCTTCATCACCGCCGGCACATTCGCGGCGATGAGCCTGTACGGCTACACCACCAAGACCGACCTGTCGAAGTTCGGGTCGTTCCTGCTGATGGGCCTGATCGGCATCATCATCGCGGGGCTCGTGAACCTGTTCGTGCAGAGCTCGGCGCTGCAGTTCGCGATCACGGTGATCGGCGTCCTCGTGTTCGTCGGCCTGACCGCCTACGACACGCAGCAGATCAAGGAGATCTATCTCGAGTCCGATGACAGCGAGACGATGGGTAAGAAGGCGCTGATGGGCGCCCTCTCCCTCTACCTCGACTTCATCAACCTGTTCATGATGCTGATGCAGCTGTTCGGACAGCGCCGCGAGTAAACAGGACCGCGATAGCGTCCTTAAGAACCCCGGAGACGAAAGTCTCCGGGGTTTTTGATTTGCTGCAGGCGCGCCGAGGCGCGTTATCCTGCGGACATGATTCGCACCGCGTTCCTACTGGCTGCTGCGCTCCTGAGCGCCGGCAGCCCCGCCCAAGCGGCGGAACCCAGCCTGAGCCTGCCGCTCGCCTGCAGGCCTGGCGAGAGCTGCTGGGTCGTCCACTATGTCGATCACGATTCGACCGCGTCCTTCCGAGACTATCACTGCGGCGTGCTGGGCTATGATGGGCATGACGGCACGGATTTCGCGATCCGGGATGAACGCGCAATGGCGGCGGGCGTGGCAGTGGTCGCGGCGGCACCGGGCACCGTCCGCAGCGTGCGCGACGGCATGCCGGATATCGGTCGGAACGGCGACATCGCTGGACGCGAATGCGGCAACGGCGTCCTCGTCGCGCATGAGGAGGGCTGGGAGACTCAGTACTGCCACATGCGGCGTGGCAGCGTCGTCGTGCGTCCTGGCGAGCGCGTCGAACGCGGCCAGACACTCGGGCTCGTCGGATTGTCAGGGAACACGGAATTTCCGCACCTGCACTTGACGGTGCGGCGCGACCGTCGGCCGGTCGATCCTTTCCTGGGCGACGAAGCTTTCGGCGCGTGCAGGATCAGCGCCAGCAGCCTATGGATGCCCGAAGCGCGCGCAGCGCTCGCCTATCGACCAATCGCCATCTACAACGCCGGCTTCAGCGGCACCCCTCCCGATGCGGCGACGATACGGCGCGGCGAGCGCGCCCTGCCATCGGTGAACTCCGAGGCGCTCGTCCTGTGGACCGACATTTTCGGTGTCGATCGCGGCGACCGCATCCAGCTGCGTATCCTCGATCCGGACGGCGAGGTTCTGCTCGATCACGCCCGAACGCTCGACAAGCGCTTCATCCGCCGGTTCGAGTTCGCGGGAAAGCGGAAGCGAGCCGAGCCGTGGCCGCCCGGGACGTACACCGGCGAAATCGCGGTGACTCGCAGCGCCGGCGAGCAAGCGACCACTGTGACCAACAGGACCTGGATCGAGCTTCGTTGACGTACCGGTTCCCCGGCTTGACAGTCGTCCATATTTAGCTGATCATGCAATTAGCATATCATGCAAATACGACTATGAACGACGCCGCGCTCAACGCCACCTTCTCTGCGCTTGCAGATCCGACGCGCCGCGCGATCCTGGCACGGCTTGCACAGGGCGATGCCTCGGTCGGCGAGCTCGCCAAGCCCTTCGACCTGTCGCTGCCGACGATCTCGCGCCATCTCGACGTGCTCGAGTCCGCAGGCCTGATCGTGCGCGAGCGCGAAGCGCAATGGCGCCGCTGCCACTTCATGCCCGGCCCGCTGCTGGAGGCCAGCGAGTGGATCGCGCGCTACGCCGCATTCTGGGAAGGCCGGCTGGACGCCCTCGCCCGCTTCGTCGCGGGCCCTGCCGGGGCCCGCAAGCCGCGTCGTCCCCGCAAGAGCAAGGGCGGACGCTGATGCCGCGCAATCATGACGACATCCCGACCGTTCTGCGCATGCAGCGCGTGCTGCCGGCGCCGCGCGAGAAGGTCTTCGCGGCGTTGACGCGCGCCGACGCGCTGCGGCAATGGCTCTGCCCGGAGGGCTTCAGCGTGCCTGCGGCGCAGTCCGATCCGCGTGTCGGCGGCCGCTACCGGATCGAGATGCGCGCACCCGACGGCAGCACGCATCGCGTCGGCGGCGTCTACCGCGAGATCCGCCCGCCGGATCTGCTCGTCTTCACATGGGCATGGGAGCCCGAGAACGACATGGCCGGCATCGAGACGACCGTGCGCGTCGAGCTCGCGGCCGACGGCAGCAAGACGCTGATGTCGATGATCCATACCGGCCTACCGACGCCGAAGGCGCGCGATAGCCATGCATGGGGCTGGACGGGCGCCTTCAACAATCTTGAACAGCTGCTTGCGAACGAGGGAATGCCATGAACGACGCAGATCTCAGCACGACACCGCATCGTGTGGTGGGACGCGAGGCATGGCTCGCCGCGCGCAAGGCGCTGCTCGCGCGCGAGAAGGAGTTCACGCGGCTGCGTGATGAGCTGAGTGCCGCGCGGCGCGCGCTGCCATGGGTCCGCGTGGAGCGCAGCTATCTATTCGATGGACCCAACGGCGAGGAGAGCCTATCGGATCTCTTCGAGGGGCGCAGCCAGCTCCTCGTCTACCACTTCATGTTCGATCCGGACTGGCCGGAAGGCTGCAAGAGCTGCTCGTTCTGGGCGGATAATTTCCAGGGTGCCATCGCGCATCTGAACCAACGCGACGTGACGATGATCGCGATCTCGCGCGCCCCGCTCGCGAAGATCGAGGCGTTCCGCAAGCGGATGGGCTGGAACTTCAAATGGGTGTCGTCATTTGGCAACGACTTCAACCGCGACTTCGGCGTGTCGTTCACGGCGGAGGACCGTGCACGCGGCGTGCCGCTCTACAATTTCGGCACTCAGATGTTCGGAGGGCCCGAGGCGCCCGGGATGAGCGCCTTCCGTGAAGACGGCAATGCGATCTTCCATACCTACTCGTGCTATGCGCGCGGGCTCGATGCGCTCAACGGCGCCTATCAGCTCCTCGATCTGACGTCGAAGGGGCGCGACGAGGCGGGCCTGCCATACGCGATGGCGTGGGTGCGCCACCGCGACAAATACGAATAAGCAAACATCAGGGAGGACCGTTGCAATGTCGAAGGCCTACACCGGCGGCTGCACCTGCGGCGCAATTCGCTACGAGATCAATGCTGAGCCGATCATGGCCGGGCACTGCCAGTGTCGTGACTGTCAGCGCATGACCGGAGCTGGACACGCCAGCTACATCGCCTTTCCGGCCGACGCCGTGCGGCTGCGTGGCACGCCGAGCTTTCACGCGGTCAAGGCCGATAGCGGCAACATGGCAAGCCGCGGCTTCTGCGCGAAGTGCGGCTGCTACGTGATCGCCAAGACCTCCGGCATGCCCAGCATGGTGACCATCACCGCCGGCAGCCTCGACGATCCGCGCCTTTTCACCCCGCAGCTGGTCGTCTATGCGTCGCGCGCGAATAGCTGGGACAAAGTCGATCCGGCTTTGCCGAGTTTCGCCATGATGCCGTCACCGGCGGGCATGCCCGAGGGCGTCTGCGCGGGTAATCCGGTTGCCGGCCAGAAAGCCGCGTTCCCACCCGCGTCTTGACCGGTCTGACTGCGCGCCGTCTGATGCCCGCCTTGCAAGGAGGATTCATGCTTGAAGTTCATTGGGGCAGTGGAAGTCCGTTCGCCTGGCGCGTCCTGCTGGCGCTCGAGATCAAGAAGATCCCGTATACGTCGCGGCTGATCGAATTCTCGAAACAGCAGCACAAGGCGCCGGAGTTCCTCGCGCTCAATCCGCGTGGCAAGGTGCCGGTGATCAAGGATGGCGATTTCACGCTGTCAGAGTCGCTGGCGATCCTCGCTTATCTCGACCGCAAGGTGACCGAGCCGCCGCTGTTCGGCCGCACGCCGGAAGAGACGGGACGCATCTGGAGAGCGGCCCTGGAAACGATCAACTACCTTGAGCCGCTCGCGGACCGGATCGTCAGTCCGCTCTACTTCAACAAGACGGCGGAGAAGGGCGACGACCTCAAGGCGGCTATCGCGCCGATGCACGATGAGCTCAAGAGAATTGAAGGTGTGCTGAGCCGGTCGCGCTGGCTCGCCGGCGAGGCGGTCAGTGCGGCCGACATCGTCGCCCATCCCACCATCGAAAGTCTGTTGCGCGCCGCCGGCAAGGAGGCTGCGAAGGCCTTCGATCTCGGCCTGCTGCCGCTCGAGCGGCACTATCCGGCGATCGCCGCGTGGCGCGAGCGCATCCGCGCCCTGCCCGGCTACGAACGCACCTATCCGCCGCATTGGCGCGCGGCACCGCAGCCGGTCGCCGCAGCCTGATCTTGATCTTGTAGGGGCGGGTGCAAGCCCGCCCCTACCATTCTTCAGAATACGATCACCTGACGCACCGCCTTGCCCTCAGCAAGGCGGTCGAAGCC
>DATAAP010000353.1:0-2726 GCA_036260035.1 Alphaproteobacteria bacterium
CCACAGCGAATATTCCGTCTGCAGCGCTGCGATCGGATGAACCTTGTGCGCGCGGCGCAAGGTCGCCGGACCCGCTTCGGAGAGGCCGATATGACGCACCTTGCCCTGCTTCACGAGTTGCGCCATCGCGCCAACTGTATCCTCGATCGGCACCGACGGATCGATGCGGTGCAGGTAATAGAGATCGATGACATCCGTGCCGAGCCGCCTTAGGCTCGCGTCGCAGGCTTTCGGCACATAATCCGGCTTGCCGTTCACCGCGCGGCCGCCGCCCGGCAGGGCGATGTTGCCGAATTTGCTCGCGAGGATCGCCTTGTCGCGCCGGCCCTTCAGCGCCCGCCCGACCAGCTCCTCGTTGCGCCCGTCGCTGTACATGTCGGCGGTGTCGATCAGCGTCACCCCGATCTCGAGCGCGCGATGGATCGTCGCGATGGCCTCGGGTTCGCTCGGCTCGCCGTAGATCGGCGTCATGCTCATGCAGCCGAGTCCGATGGAAGACACTTCGAGCGGTCCGAGGCGTCGGCAGTTCATAGGCGTCCTCCCGTGATCACTTCTTGCGCCCCGCTCGGCGAAGAAGAGATGCGGGCGGGGTGCCCCTGTTATGCCTCAAGCACGACGTAGTCGTGAAGGGCCCGCAGATCCGGTGCGATACCCAATCCGGGATTGCTCGACAGCGCGACCCGGCCGCTGCGCGGCATTGCGAGCGGCCCCATCAATAAGGTGCGCAGCGGATTGTCGTTGGAATCGACCTCAAGCATGCCTTCGCCACCCACCGCGGCGAGAAGATGCGCGGAGGCGACGAGTCCGACGCCGCCGCCGAGAAAATGCGGGCAGTAGACCGTGCCCGCAGCGTGCGCCTGCCGTGCGACAGCGAGGCAACCAGTGACACCGCCCCATTTGGCCACATCAGGCTGGATGACCGCGAGCACGGATGCCCCCAGCGCCTGCTCGAACTGAGCATGGCCGAGCAGATTCTCGCCGGCAGCTAACGGCGTGTCGATGCGCCCGCGCAGCGCGCGCCACGCTTCCCAAGGGCTGTCGGCCGCGATCGGCTCTTCCAGCCACGCGAGACCGAACGAAGCGTAGGCCCGCGCATGGCAGACTGCCGTCTCGAGATCCCATGCCTGGTTGGCGTCGACCATGATGCGCGCGTCGGCGCCGAGTAGGTCGCGCAGCGCGCGCAGGTTCGCGCAATCGCGTTCGAGACCGAATCCGACTTTGAGCTTGAAGGCGCGGTAGCCCTCTGCGTGCTTGGCCGCGGCGAGCGCCTCGGGGCGGTCGGGATTGAGACCGCTCGCATAGACTGCTATCTCCGAACCCGGCGCGTCGAGCAGTTGCCAGAGCGCGCATCCCCGGCGCCTCGCGGCGAGGTCCCACAAGGCGATGTCGATGCCTGCGATGCACTGCGCGAAGGGACCTGGCTCGCCGGACTGCAGGGCCAGAATGCGCGTGCGCGCACTGAGGGCCGCGAAGGTCGCCGCGGGCTCGGCCGGGTGCCCGTGCAGCAGCGCGCGAAAGACAGTCGCGAGCAGTCGAGCGCGATGCTCCGCGCCACAGGCGGGAAAGTTGCACCACACTTCACCCCATCCAACAGCACCCTCGTTGTCCTCGATCCGTACCAGCACCATCGGCCGGTCGGTCATCGCCCCGAACGACGTCTGCACGGGAACGGCGACGGGCGCGCGCAGCACGTAGGCGCGCAAATCGGCGATGCGCGGCGCTGGCGAAAGGGACGCGACTCCCGTCTGCCGCGCCACATTCATTTCTTCAGGTCCATCTCCAGATGGATGAAATCGCCGCGATAGGTCACTTCGCCTAGATAGATGACAGTCCCATCGGGCGCATTGAACACGCGGCGGACGTCGGCAATCGGCGAGTTGACCGGCACCGACAACAGCTCCGCCGTCTCGACATCGGCCGATCCAATCGTGAGGGTCTGCCGCGCCTTGGCGATCACCACGCCGGGCATCGCCTGCAGGATGGGGATTACCGTCTCGTTGCGGAAGCGCTTTGGCGCGCGCGCGAAGATGCGGGCGTCGACGTAGATGTTGATCAGCGCGTACGGCACGTCGTTGCGGCTGTGGACGCGGCGCATGAAGCGGTAGCGTGGCGCCGGCGTGCCGTCCTTGGGCGTCAGCGGCGGCACGGCGATGGTGTCGAGGAACGTCAGCAGGCGCGGCTTCGTTCCGGCATACATGTTCGCCAGTGCGTCCAGCGTCGTCTCCACGCGCATCCAGCGGCCGTCGCCGGCGCTTTCCGCGACGAAGGTGCCGCGGCCTTGCTGACGCACGATGCGCCCCTCAGCGCTCAGGATGTCCATTGCCTGCCGAACGGTGACGCGCGCAACACCGAACTCGGCGACGAGCTCCTCGAGCGTTGGCAGGCGGTGGCCAGGCGGCCAGTTGCCGCGCGCGATGCGGCCGCGCAGCAGATCGGCAAGCTCGACATAGAGCGGGATCGCGGTTCGTTTGAGCTTGCGCAGCACCTTGATCGTCCCGGGTGGACAAAGGTATGGTCTTTAGTACCATAGGCTCTACAGCGTGAAAAGGGCGGGAGGAACTTGAAAAGCGCGGCGTCGAGTGAGGATCGGGCAGCCGACCGCGGCCCCGCCGCAGCGGGATCGCGCCGCTTCGGCTGGATCGCGCCTTTCATGGTGCTGCTGCCGTGGGTCGCGATCGTGCTCATCTGGAGCGCCATACCTTATAGCGGGCTCGTCAGTCCGGCGC
>DATAAP010000354.1:0-9056 GCA_036260035.1 Alphaproteobacteria bacterium
GGTCCTCAGCAAGGCCAATCACGAGCGCGCCGAGGATCTCTATCGCCGCGGCGCCGGCACGCAGCGCGCGCGCGACGAGGCGGTAGCCAAGCTGCGCGCCGACGAAGCGGCGCTGGCGCTCGCGCAGGCGACGCTGGACAAGGCGACACTGCTTGCGCCGTTCGACGGCATCATCGGCCTGCGCAAGGTAAGCGTCGGCGACTACGTCAATCCCGGCCAGGACCTCGTCAATCTTGAGAATATCGAGCAGCTCAAAGTCGATTTCCGCGTACCCGAAATCTATTCAATGCAGCTGAGGGTCGGGCAGACGGTACAGGTCAATCTCGATGCCATCCCGAACAGCTCGTATGAAGGGACGGTCTACGCGATCGATCCCGCCTACGATCCCAACGGACGCGCGATCATCCTGCGCGCACGGCTGGCCAATCGCGACGGGCTGCTGCGCTCCGGCATGTTCGCCCGCGTTACCTTACTGGTCGATGAGCGCGAGCAGGCGATCGTCGTGCCGGAAACGGCGCTGGTGCCGGTTGCGGGAGAGCAGTTCATCTTCCGTGTCGTCGACGGCAAGGCGCTTCTCACAAAGGTCAAGATTGGCCAGCGGCGGCGCGGCCAAGTCGAGATCCTCGAAGGGCTCGATCATGACGCGGTCATCGTGACGGAAGGGGCAGTGAAGCTGCGCGACGGTACTGCCGTCCGCACGGTCCCGCCCAAGCAGGCCTGAGCCCGTGGGCCTTTCCGAACTCTGCATACGCCGGCCGGTCTTCGCGACCGTGCTGAGCCTCGTCGTCATCCTGATCGGCGTGGTCTCGTTCAGCCGGCTCACCGTCCGGGAGTACCCGAACATCGACCGGCCGGTCGTGCTCGTCGAGACGATCTGGCGCGGCGCCAGCGCGCAGGTCCTCGAGAGCCAGGTCACCCGTGTGCTCGAAGAGTCGATCGCGGGCATCGAAGGCATCGACTACATCCGCTCGATCACCCGCCAGGAGCGCAGCCTGGTCGTCGTGCAGTTCCAGCTCACGCGCAATCAGGACACCGCCGCCGCCGACGTGCGCGACCGGGTCGGCCGCGTGCGCGGCCGCCTGCCGGACGAGATCGACGAGCCAATCATCTCGAAATCGGAAGCCGACGCGCAGCCGATCATGTACCTGGCGTTCTCGTCGGACCGGCATTCGCAGCTCGAGATCACCGATTTCGCCGATCGGGTCGTGAAGGACCGTCTGCAGTCGATCACCGGCGTTGCAGAGGCGCGCATCTTCGGCGAGCGGCGCTATGCGATGCGCGTCTGGCTCGATGCAGCGCGGCTTGCCGCCTATAATCTGACGCCGCAGGACGTCGAGAACGCCCTGCGCGCGCAGAACGTCGAAGTGCCGGCGGGCCGGATCGAGAGCCACGACGTCGAGTTCACAGTCCTGTCTGAGACCGATCTGCGCCTGCCGGACCAGTTCGGCGCGATCATCGTCAAGGACGTGTCGGGATATCCGGTGCGCATCCGCGATGTCGGCCGGGTCGAGCTCGGGCCCGTGGACGAGCGGGTTGCCGTCCGTTTCAACGGCAAGAGCGCGGTCTCGCTCGGCATCGTCAAGCAGGCGGTTGCCAATCCGCTCGACATCTCGCGGAGCGTGCGCGAGGAGCTGCCGTCGATCAGGGAAAGCCTGCCTGACGGGATGCAGGTCGAGGTTGCCTACGACAGCTCCATCTTCATCCAGGCCTCGATCAATTCCGTCTATCGCACGATCGGCGAGGCGGTGCTGCTCGTCGTCATCGTCGTCTTCCTGTTCCTGCGGAACGTCCGCGCCACGCTGATCCCGATCGTCACCATTCCCGCCTCGCTGATGGGCGGGTTCGCGATCATGTACGCGCTGGGCTTTTCGGTGAACACGCTGACCCTGCTCGCTATGGTGCTGGCGATCGGTCTGGTCGTCGACGATGCGATCGTCGTGCTGGAGAACATCTACCGGCACATCGAGGAGGGGATGAAGCCGGTTGCGGCCGCATTCCGGGGTATCCGCGAGATCGGCTTTGCGGTCATCGCGATGACGCTCACCTTGGCCGCCGTGTACGCGCCGATCGGCTTCATGGCGGGCACGACGGGGCGGCTCTTCACAGAATTCGCGTGGGCGCTCGCCGGATCAGTGATCATCTCGGGGTTCGTCGCCCTGACCTTGAGCCCGATGATGTGCTCGCGCCTGCTGAAGCATCAGGCGAAGCACGGGTTCTTCTACAATCTCGTCGAGCGCGGGCTGGTCGGCCTGACGAGCGGCTACCGGGCTTCGCTGCGCGGCGTGCTGCGTGGACGTATCGTCGTGATCCTAGTGGGTGCGGGTGTGGCCGCGAGCAGCTACTTCATCTTCAAGACGATCAAGCCGGAGCTGTCGCCGATCGAGGATCGCGGCACGATCGTCAGCACCTTCATTGGACCGGAGGGCGCCACCATCAACTTCATGGACCGCTATGCGCGGCAGATGGAAGGCATCCTGAGGGAGATCCCGGAGGCGCAGGCCTATTTCGTCGTGTCGGGTCGGCCGACGCTGTCTCAAGGGATCTCCTTCACGCGGCTGGCGCCGTGGGACGAGCGCGAGCGCAAGCAGCAGGCGATTGTTGAATCGCTGAAGCCTAAGATGGCGCAGCTTCCGGGCGTGCGCGCCTTTCCGAACAATCCGCCCTCGCTCGGCCAAAGCGCGAGCTCGAAGCCGGTGTGGATCGCGATTCAGGCCTCGGTCCCACCCGAAGAGATGAGCCGCATGGTCGAGGCGATCCTCCTTGAGGCCGAAAAGAGCCCCGCGCTCGCCAATATCGAGACGCGGCTCAAGCTCAACGTGCCCGAGATCAAGGTCTCGGTGAACCGCGACAAGGCGTCCAACGTCGGAGCACAGGTCGAGACGATCGGCCGCACGCTCGAGACGATGCTGGGCGGCCGGCAGGTCACGCGCTTCAAGCAGAACGGCAAGCAGTACGACGTGATCGTGCAGATCGCCGATATCGACCGCACCAACCCAGATGACCTGTCGAAGATCTATGTGCGCGGCAGCACGGGACAGATGATCCAGCTCTCGAATCTGGTCGATGTGCGCGAGTCGGTTGCGCCGCGCGAACTGATCCGCATGGGGCAGATCGCCGCCGCGGACATCAACGCCAATGTCGCGTCCGGCTATTCCCAGGGCGAGGCGCTCGACGCGCTCGAGGCCGCGGCGCGCAGGATCCTGCCGGCATCGGCTCAGATCGACTATCTCGGCGAGTCGCGCGAGTACAAGCAGGCCTCCGGCGACATCTATTTCACCTTCGTACTGGCGCTGCTGTTCATCTATCTGGTGCTCGCCGCCCAGTTCGAGAGCTTCATCGACCCGCTGGTCATCATGCTGACCGTGCCGCTGTCGATGACCGGCGCGCTGCTGGCGCTCAAGATGGGCGGCGGCACGATGAACATTTATAGCCAGGTCGGACTCGTGACCCTGGTCGGCCTGATCACCAAGCACGGCATCCTGATCGTCGAGTTCGCCAACCAGCTCCAGGAGCAGGGGCGGTCGCGTCTGGATGCGGTCATCGAGGCGTCCGCGTTGCGCCTCCGCCCCATCCTGATGACGACTGGCGCAATGGTGCTTGGTGCGCTCCCGCTCGCGACCGCGGTCGGCGCCGGCGCCGAGAGCCGCAATCAGATCGGGCTGGTGATTGTCGGCGGGCTGCTGCTCGGGACCTTCCTCACCCTATTCGTCGTGCCGACGGCGTACACCTTGCTCGCGCGCGACCGGTCGAAGATGAAGGCCGAGCAGCTCGACCGCGCAGCGCCGCCGCATCCGGCGGAGTGAGGTTCACTCCGTTTCGATTTCCATCTCCAGCAGGGCGGAGCTGAGGCTCTTGCCGTGGGCGTCGAGGCCGAGGGAGACGGTGACGCCGCCGCCGAGAGCGCACTCGCCGACGAACTGCAGAGCGTTGAGACCTGGCAACTCGAACCGGTGCACGTCGCCATGCATGATGCCCGCGAAATGCCGCCGCACCGCCTCGGGCGTCACCCGCTTAGCAAGAACGGGATAGTCCTCCGGCCGATACGCGATCAGCGTCAGGATCGTGGTGTCGCCCTTGTCGCCGGCGCGGCTGTGGGCGAGGTGGTAGAGCTTGCGCCGCATACTCAGGCCTCGAGAAACTCGACCCGCGGCGTCACGCGCTCACGCGGAATGAGGCACGACACGATGCCGATCTGTTCATGCACCTGCTTGCGCGCTCCACCGCCGCCCGCCGGGCCGTTCGTGTAGAGCGCTTCGACTTCCTCTCCGACGCGCCGCGCCGTCTCCTCATCGGGCGCGCGTCCAGCAACGCGCAGCCGAACCTCGTAGGGCTCATGCGCTTTCCCGTTCGACATCGGCCGCGAGTGCAGCGCGCTCAGCCCGACCAGGTCGATGCGCAGTTCGCGGAACTGGTTGCCGAGACGCTCGCGCACGATCTCGCCGGCGAGCTTGCCGCGCGCGACGCAGTTCTCGCCGGCGTAGCCGATCTCGCCCTCGCCGACATAGCCGGCGTGATAGCCGACGCTGACCTTCAGCGTGCCGGGGCGCGGCTTGCCACGGGCGCCGGAGGCGACGACGGCATTCTCGCCGTCCTCGCGCAAGGTCACACCGGAAAAGTCCGCGACGACGTCGGGCGTCACATAAGCGCTCGGGTTGGTAACCTCGTAGAGAAGCTGCTCTGTTGCCGTGCGCCGGGTAATCACGCCGCCAGTGCCAGGCAGTTTGGAGATGCGCGCATTGCCCTCGCCGTCTACATCGGCGAAGGGAAACCCGAGCGACGCCATGCCGGGCACGTCCTTGCATCCGGGATCGGCGAAATAACCGCCGGTGAGCTGCCCCGCGCACTCCAGCAGGTGACCTACCATAGTGCCACGTCCAAGCCGATCGTGGTCGTCGAGCGACCAGCCGAAGCGGTGGACCAGCGGTGCGAGAAACAGCGAGGGATCGGCGACCCGGCCGCTGATGATGACGTCTGCGCCACCTTCCAGCGCCGGCAGGAGCGCCTCTATGCCAAGATACGCGTTGGCGGAGACTAGCTCGCCGAACGAGCGCAGCGGGGCACCTGTCTCCATCGTCGGATGATCCGGCTCGAGCGCTTCCAGCACGTCGTCGCCGGTCACGGCGGCGACGCGGAGCCTCAGGTCCGCGCGCCGCGCGATCTCTGCCGTCTTGCGCGCCGCCGCCAAGGGATTGGCGGCACCCATATTCGTGATGAGGCGCACGCCGTTTGCCTTGATGAGCGGCAGCAGCCCAGCCATGCGCCGCTCCAGCATGGGGTCATAACCGAGGCTCGGGTCGTGGCGCTTGCGGAGCTGCGCGAGCGCAACCGTGCGCTCCCCCAGGCATTCGAGGGCGAGATAGTCAAGCTGGCCGCGCTCGGCGAGCAGGAGCGCCGGCTCGAGGCGGTCGCCTGCGAACCCGGCGCCGCAGCCGATGCGGACGGTCTCAATCGCCGGGCAGATCGTGAACCTCCGGGAAGAACAGATCCTTCCAAGATGCCGGGGCTTCCTTGATCGTGCCGATCTTCGCCATGAAGGCAGCCGTCGCGAAAACCTTCTGCGGCATCAGGGTGTAATTATAGTCTTTGTCGCCGATCATCGCGAAAATGTCGTCGACCGTGTTCTTCTTGTCATTAGCCATGTCCAGATAGATCTTGGCTGCTGCACGCTTATCGCTATTGATCGTGTCGATCGCTTCCTTGAGGCCGGCGAAGAACGCCGCATAGACCTTCGGATTGGTCTCGCGGAATCTCATGCTCGAGGTGACGACCACGGCGGTCGCCGGCCCACCGAGAATCTCGTAGTTCGTCGTGACGGTGCGCGTGCCCGGCATCTTCATCTCCTGCTCGTGGAAGGGGGAGGAGGTGAAATGCGCGTTGACGCCGCCCGTGCCGTTCATCAGGGCCACGAGGCCGTCCGGGTGCGACATGGAGACGGTGAGCGGATCTAGGCGGGCATACTCGGCATCGCCCCATTGCTTGGCAGCAGCCATCTGCAACATGATCGCCTGCGTCGAAATCTTGACCGACGGCACCACGATCTTGTCCTTCGCAGTGAAGTCGCGGATCGACTTCACCTCGGGATTCCGCGTGTTGAGGTACAGCGGGTACGTCGTCATCGCCGACACGCCCTTCACGCCGACATTGCCCTTGGTCCGCGCCCACAGCGTGATGAGCGACGGAGCGCCCTGCGCCACGAAATGCATGGTGCCGGAGATCAATCCATCGTTCATGACGCTCGGACCGGCGACCTTGGTCCAGTTGACCTTCAGCTTGTCGAGTCCGGCGGCGTGGGCGTGCTTCTCCACCAGCTTGTCGCGCTCCATCAGCATCATCGGCAGGAAGCTGACGCCGAATTGCTGGGCTGCCGTGATCTGCTCAACCTCCGCCCGCGGCGCGGTTGCCGAGAGGGCGGTGAGGGCGGCTGCAAGAGCGATCATCGCGGTGCGGTGCATCTTCTTCCTCCCTGATCCCGGGCGCGGCCGGGGCGCTTTCGGCCGCTTCGGCAGCTTTGCTTCATGATGCCCGCCCGTACTCATAAGGCAATTGAATTATATCTATCGCAGTAATAAATTAAGTTCATGGATGTGAATCTGCGTCAGATCCGGGCCTTCATGGCCGTGGCGCGCTTCGGCAGCTTCACGCGTGCAGCACAACTCCTGCATCTTTCTCAGCCGGCTCTGACGGTGCAGATCCGGCAGCTCGAGCAAGGACTCGGCGTGCGCCTATTCGACCGCAACACGCGCACCGTCAGCCTGACGGCGGTGGGGCGGGAGCTGATCCCGGCCTTCCAGCGGCTGCTGCAGGAGTTCGATGCGGTCGTCGTCAACGCCAAGGACCTTGCGGCCAAGCGCCATGGCGTGGTGCGGCTGGCTTGCTTGCCGTCCTTCGCCTCGACCGTCCTGCCGGAGATCATCGCGGGGTTTCGCCGCCGCCATCCGCGTGTCTCGTTCGTGCTGAAGGATGCGGTGGGCAAGCGCATCCTCAGCATGGTGCGGGGCGAGGAGGTCGATTTCGGAATTGGCGTCGCCGCGGCGGAAGAGCCGGATCTCGAGACGCTCTATCTCATGCAGGACCGCATGCACGTGGTCTTTCCGGCGCGCCATCCGCTGGCGCGTGCCCGCAACGTCAGCCTGGACAACCTGCGTGCCTATCCACTGGTGCTGATGGACCCGGAGAGCACGGTACGCGCCCTCGTCGACGCCGCCTTCGCCCGCAGGGGCCGCCTCGCCGTGCCGGCGTGCGAGGCGACCTATATGTCGAGCGCGATCGGCATGGTGCGGGCGGGCCTGGGCGTCACGATCCTTCCTTCCACGGCCATGGAGCTGCGCGCCAATCCGCGCCTGCGCTCGAAGCCGATCGACGATCCCGGCCTGACCCGGCGCATCGTCATCGTGCGCAAGGCAAAGCGCTCGCTGTCGCCGGCGGCGGAAAGCTTCATCGACGAGTTGCTTGCCGCAACGCCGGGTTCGCGGAAAGACGCGCGGCCGCGTCTTGTTCGGGCCGCATGAGCCCGATACGGTGCGGCGCATGACTGCGGAGACTCCGCCGGCCGGGGAGCCGGCCCTGCGGGCTATCGCCATGCCCGCCGACGCAAACCCGAACGGCGACATTTTCGGCGGCTGGCTGCTGGCGCAGATGGATCTCGCCGGCGGCAACATCGCCAAACAGCGCGCCAGGGGCCGGGTGGCGACGGTCGGGCTCGAGCGTATGACGTTCCATCTGCCCGTCTTCATCGGCGACGAGGTGAGCTGCTATGCCACCATCCAACGGATCGGCCGCACCTCTATCACCATCTCGGTTGAGACCTGGGTGCGGCGTGGCGATGGCGGCGAGCAGGTGAAGGTCACGCAGGGCATGTTCACGTACGTTGCCATTGACGGCAACCGCCGGCCGCGGCCTGTGCCGCCGGCCTAGCGATGGCGGACTCGGAATACGAAGTCGTACCCAACTCGCGCGGACCGCGGCGCGAGTTCAAGATCACTGTGGGCCTGCGCGAGGGCTATGACCCGGACGGCCGGGTCTACGACGTCTCGGAGGCGACAAAGATCGCGCTGCGCTGGATGACGGAGCGTGCCAGCTCAGGGCGGCCGTTCCTTTCGGGCATGTTCACGCGCGGCGAGGTCGCGTACGCATGGCCGCGCGCGGACGGGACAGCGGGGCGCGACAGGGAACCGGTCGCGATTTTCACCGGCGAGGTGATTCCGCTCTATGCCGGCGGCCTCGACGACACCACGGTCGAGGCGCTGCTGAACGAACTCGCAGGCCTGCTCGGTACTGCCCTGAGGCAGCAACGAATCTACATCGCCTACCGCGAGGCGACATGGATCGTGAAGCGCAAGGGCAGCCCGGAATGAGTGTGGGAGCCGGTATCCCGGCTCCCACCTGAGAGGCCGCTAGCGCACCAACTCGCCAAGCGTGCGGTTGCGCTCGTAGCGGTACCAGCTGTCGCCCTGGTAGCTCTGCATCGTATTGACGCCTTCCTTGGTCAGGTTCGGCGCGACGATGCGGTCGCCCTGCATGCGCATATTGTCGAACGGCACGACGACCTTCTTCTCACCGATGCCTACCATGCCGCCCACGCCGACGACGGCCGCGGTCGCCCGGTTGTTGCGGTTCACGACAACCTCATCGATCTCGCCGACTCGCTCGCCGGCGCTGTTGTAGACGCTCTTGCCGACGAGCTGGTCGACGCGCATGGCGCGGAACTCGCTCGGGATCTGCGTCGTGGTCACGGTGCCGGCCGGGACCGCGCGGGTGTCCGCGGTTCCGGACAGGTTCGTGCCGAGCGTGCGGTCTGTCGCCTCACAAGCGGACAGAGCTGTCGCGACGAGTGCGACACTGCCAAGATAGAAAATACGTTGACGGTTCATTGCTGGCTCCTGCGTTGCTCCACAAACCCCCAAGCTCGAACGGAGCGGTAACGCCAGCCTACTTCCCGCGTTCCAACAGGCTTGTCGTGAACAACTGCGAAGCTATCCGGCGCCTCCGCGTGTGCCCGCCGCCGCGCCAAGCTTGATCCGCGACATGACGATGCCGATTGTGAGCAGCGGCAGCGC
>DATAAP010000355.1:0-6120 GCA_036260035.1 Alphaproteobacteria bacterium
GGCGGCTGCAGATGATGGAGCGGGCTCGCGGCGTGCTCATTGCCGGCCGGGCCAAGAAATCGCGGCCGGTTCGAGAGCCCGCTGCCCTCGGTGAAAAAATAGACGCCCGAAATCGGCAGGCATCCCTTGATTACGTCCTCCGGAATGCTTTGGGCCGCCTGCCAATCGCGTCGGGCGGCCAGCAGCGCCGCGTAATGGCCGCCGGCGGAATGGCCGCCGACATACAGGTGATCGGGCTGGCCGCCGAACTTCCCGATGTTCCGGTGGACCCAGGCGACCGCGGCAATGCAATCGTCCAGGCCCGCGGGAAAGACATGCTGCGGCGCTAGGCGATAGCCGGGGCTCACGAACGTGACACCCGCCGCCGTGAATGCTGGAGCCATGAAGCCCATCCATTCCTTGTAGCCGGACGTCCAGCCGCCGCCGTGCCAGAAGATCAGGACCCGGCCGTCCGGCCGGGCAGCCGGAAAGACGAGAAGGCGCTGGTACGGATCGGCGCCATAACCGTGCTCCTTGCCCGCGATGTCGCTGCTGCGGCGCCAACATTCGGCCGAATAGCGCTCGCCAACTTCCGACAGCGGCTCCTGGGGCGGGTAGTCCTCGCGGCGCATCAGGATGCCTCCAGCGCATCGAGGACCCGTTCCGGCGTCATGGGGATCTGACGCAGGCGGCCTCCCGTCGCGGCGCAGACCGCATTCGCGATGGCCGGAGCGATCCCGACCAGCGAGATCTCGCCGACGCCTTTCGCGCCGAAAGGCCCGGTCGGGTCCGGATCCTCGAGGACGATTGGCACGATCGTGGCCGGCGCGTCGAGAATGCCCGGCACCTTGTAGTCGGCGAAAGACGGATTGCTCAGCCGGCCGTCATCGTCCCAGATCAGCTGCTCGTACAGCGCATAGCCGAGCCCCTGGACGATGCCGCCCTGGATCTGCCCTTCGACGCTGGCGGGATTGATCGCCTTGCCGACATCATGGGCCGACCAGACCCGCAGCACCTCGACCCGGCCCGTCAGGGTATCGACTTCGACCTCGACGCACTGCGCGCCGAAGGTGTAGACGCCGAGATTGTCGAAGGCGAGCCGCTCGATCAGTGCGCGCTTGGGATCGAAGCGCTCGCCATCGAAGACGAAGCCGTGAAAACCGACGATGGGGCCGCCGCTGCGGAATAGGGAGCGCAGCGCCACGTCCTTGAACCCGACCTCCTTGCCCGGCACGCCCACGACGCCGACGCGGCCGCCTGGACGCAGCTCGAGATCGGCGGTCGCGCATTCGAACATCGCCGCCGCGTGCTCGAGGATCTTGTCGCGCACGATCTCAGTCGCCGCGACGACGGCGCGCCCGGTCATATACGTGCTGCGGCTGCCGGCGGTCTTCCAGTTGTACGGCGACAGGTCGCTGTCCTGCGTACCGTAGACGATGCGCTCGACCGGCACCTTGAGCAGGCTTGCGCAGAGCTGCGTCATCGTAGTGTCGGAGCCCTGGCCGATATCGACGCAGCCCGTGTTGAGCGCGAAGGTGCCGTCGCCGCGCATGTGAACGCTTGCGCTCGTCCCCATCAGCCCGGAGATGTGCGTGACGGCGACCACGGCGCTGCCCCGTTTGCGGCCGGGCTTTGGCGGCGGCAATGCGGGCGCTGCCTCGCGCGCCTCGCGCACCTTCTCGAGGCAGGCGACGAGCTGGCACGTCGTCGCCGTATGGCCGCCGATCCACCGGTCGCCCGGGCGCATCGCGTTATGTAGGCGCAGCTCGACGGGGTCGATTCCGAGCTTGTCGGCGAGCTCGTCCATCTGCGATTCACCCGCGAACGTCGCCTGCGGATTGCCGAAGCCGCGGAACGAGCCCGCGCGCAGCTTGTTGGTGTACACGGCGCTGCCGCGGATCCGGACATTCGGAATGTTGTAGGGTCCGCGTATCATCAGCATAGCGAACGCCAGCACGTTCGGACTTTCATCCGCATAGGCCCCGCCGTCGAGCGTGATCGTAGCCTCGCGCGCGATCACGGTGCCGTCGCGTAGCGCGCCGGTCCTCAACCGGATGAGCGCGGGATGGCGCGAGCGCTGGATCTCCATGTCCTGCGTGCGCGACAGCGCCAGCTTTACCGGCTTGCCGGTTGCGCGCGCCAGCCACGCCGCGATCGAGTGGATGTTGCTGGCGTGCTTGCCGCCGAAGCCACCGCCGACGCGCGAGACTTGCGCGCGGACCTGCGACATCGGGATGCCGAGCTCGTCGGCGACCCGGGTTTGGATGTGATGCACGGATTGGCAGGTCGCGAGCACGGTGATGCGGCCGTTGCCGTCGACCTCGGCGATCGCGCCGTTCGGCTCCATATATGCGTGATACTGGGCCGGCGTCCGGTAGGTGCCTTCGACGATCACGTCGCAGCGGGACCAGGCGGCATCGACATCGCCTTCGGCAAGCGTCGACTCCCAGACGACGTTCCCATGCGAGTTGCCGTCCATAGTGCGCACATATGAGGCCAATTCCTCATGCAGCAGCGGCGCGTCCGGTTTGAGCGCGTCCTCGATGCTCAACACCGTCGGGAGCGGCTCGTAGTCGACCTCGATCAACTGCGCTGCAAGCCGCGCCGTGGCAAGGTCGCGCGCGGCAACGGCGGCCACCGGCTCTCCGACATAGCGCACCTTACCGACGGCGAGCATCGTCTCGTCCTTGAGCATGCCGCCGACGCGGCGCACCGGGATGTCCGCGCCGGTGACAACCGCCTTCACACCGGGCAGTGCCTTTGCCTTGGAGACATCGTAGCCGCGGATGCGCGCGTGCGCATGCGGGCTCTGTGCCACGGCTGCGTACAGCATGCCGGGACGCACATGGTCGTCAAGATATTGGGCAGTGCCGACGACTTTTTCGCGCGCCTCCAACCGCGGCAGGCGCGCGCCGACGGGGTCGACGAACGCGTTCATGGCGCCGCCCCCGCCGCGATCACCGCGGCCTCTACGATCTTCACATATCCTGAGCAGCGGCAGAGATTGCCCGAGAGGGCGTGTCGGACCTCGTCAGCGCTCGGCTTGGGGTGGTCGCGCAGGAACGCCTCAAGGGTGACGACCACGCCCGGCGTGCAGAAACCGCACTGGATCGCGCCCGCATCGAGCAGCGCCTGCTGCACGCGGGACAGGGTGCCACCCTGCGACATGCCTTCGACAGTGGTTACGGCGCGCTCGCCGACATTGGCGGCTAGGGTGAGGCAGCCGCGCACCGGTACGCCGTCGAGCAGGACAGTGCAGGCGCCGCACACACCTTGATTGCATCCGCGCTTAGAGCCGGTCATACCGAGCTGGTAGCGCAGCACATCCAGCAATGTCGCCGTCGCGGGGCTCGCGACGCTCAGCACCTCTCCGTTGATCCGGAGTTCGTAAGACAGTGTATCAGCCATGGGCTCTTTCGGCCTTCTGCTTCGCCGCGTTCACCGCGCGCTTGAGGAGGCGCGGCACGAGCTTCAGCCGGTAGGAGGCGCTGCCGCGGAAATCGTCGATCGGGTCGCAGCGGCCGACCAGGAGATCGGCGGCTCCGTCCAGGGCGGCTTCATCCAGAGGCGTCCCGATCAGCTGCGCCTCTGCAGCCGGATCGCGCACCGGTGCTGCCGCGCAAGCGCCAATGGCCAGCCGCGCGAAACTGCACCGGCCACCGCTCATTCCGATGATTACGGCAACGGACACCACAGCGAAATCACCGTCGATCAGCGCGAATTTCTCATAGTGTCCGCGCGCGCCCGCCGCACCCGCCGGCACCTCAACGGCAATGACGATTTCGCCGGGCCCGAGCGCGGTCTCATAGAAGCCCTTGAAGAAGTCCGCCGCGGGCACCCGGCGCTGACCGCTCGCGCCGGCGACGACGACGGTCGATTCGGCGCAGACGATCGCAGTCGGATAATCGGCCGCGGGATCGGCATGGGCGATCGAGCCGCCGATCGTGCCTTGATTGCGGATCGCCGGATGCCCGATCGCGCCTGCCGCCGCGATCACCAGCTCCGCACCCGCCGATGCGGGCTTGAGCCCCGCGACCGTGGCATGGGTCGCCATCGCGCCGATCGAAAGCCCGCCATCGGACCCAACCTCGATCCGCCCGAGTTCGCCGATCCGTCGGAGCGATACCAGCGTAGAAGGCGCGACGAGATCCGCGTTCATCATCGCCACAAGCGATTGGCCACCGGAGAGGCAGCGCGCGCCCTCCTCCGACAGAAGCCGGACCGCATCAGCGATCGTTTCAGGGCTCGCGAACCTCATGGTCGGTCGCCGCGATTAGCGCGCCTCGCGCTCGACGATCATCTTCGGGTCGACGAGCTTTCCCTTTTCGATGATCACCTTGTTGTCGAGCATGACGGTGCAATCGCGCATCGGCACGTCGTAATGCCCACGCGTTGTCCGCTTACCACCGCCCTGCGTATTCGGGCCGGTCGAGAACAGGAAATTGCCGGGAAAGACCCGCGCAGCGGCGCGGTTGCGCTCCGGCTCGTCGCCGTTCAGGCCCATCCAGTACCACCGCGCCTGCGGATTTAGGCCCCAGCCTAGATGCGACACGGCAAAGGGATCTCGGTCGTTAGCGCTCGCCTTGCCGTCGTCGAGCCATTCGCGCATCAGCTTCGCATCGAGGCCGCCTTCGATCTTGACGATGTGGCCCTCGCGAATCTCGAGGCTGACCGGGTCGGTCACGAAGCGGCAGTACGGCAGAATCACGATGTCGCCCGGCTGGAACACGACAGTGCCGTGTGCGCTGCCCTCGTTGGGGAAGGTGTGGATGTGGCCGCCGCCCCAGTGGTCGAAATGCCCCTTCTCGTCGGCATAGCCCCATTGCGTCATCACCGGATATTCGCCGCACGAGTAGGTCAGATCAGTCCCGGCGTCGCTCAGCACGCTCACCTGCCGGGTCTTCTGATAGATCGATTCGGCGTACTTGCACGCCTCCTTCAGGCCGGGCGGCGACATGAGCTGCTCGAGGTCGTCGGGCGCGTCGATGATCATCAGGACGCGCGTCCCGCCGTTCATCACCTGCTTTAGCCATTTAGTGAACAGCGGCACGTGGAAGATCAC
This sequence comes from Alphaproteobacteria bacterium, assembly GCA_036260035.1. Lineage (GTDB taxonomy): Bacteria > Pseudomonadota > Alphaproteobacteria > CACIAM-22H2 > CACIAM-22H2 > DATAAP01. The sequence goes on from DATAAP010000355.1 coordinate 5,042, forward strand.
CACCAGGTCGGCAGCGGCGACGGCTTCGAGCGTACCCTTGCACTTGCCGACCGTCGGCACGCCGACCTTGGTCCAGGACGGGATGGAATTGACGCACATCTCGTAAATGTCCGCGCCCAGATCGTCGGCCGCGGCAAACGCGGCCTGGATGAACTCGCGGCGGGTGCCGAGATCGCTGACGATCGCTATCGTTTCGCCCGGCTTCACGGCGCTCAGCGAGAACTGCCTGCGGAAAAGCTGCGCGAGCTTCGCCGGGTTAAGTTCCTGCACGCGGATTGACGATTGCTGCATCGCGTATCCTCCGATCCCACGCGGCCCGGTCGGGCCGCCTCAGCCGGTAATAACGAATGTCATTCGGTGTTGTTCAAGATAGCCCGGTTCGGCGCGCCGGGCAAGCCCTGCTAGCGGAATCCGAAGGCCCGCGGCAGCCATGTAACGGTCTCCGGAATGAACACCATGACCATGAGTGCAGCGACCAAGGCGAGCACGAACGGCCAAATCGCCCGGACGACTTCGCCGATCGGCACCTTGGTGAGAGAGCTCAGAACGAACAGCAGGACACCGTAGGGTGGCGTAATCATGCCAATCATGAAATTCACGGTGACGACGACGCCGAAATGCACCAGGTCGATGCCGAGTGCGCGCGCGGTCGGCAGCAGGATCGGCACGAACACCAGCAGCAGCACCGCCATATCGAGAAAGCAGCCCAGGATCAGAAAGGCGACGTTCACGAGCAGTAGAAATTCCGTTTGGGATAGCTCTGCACGCTGGAACAGCAGCGCGAACTTGTCGGAAAGCTGCTCGTTGGTGATGGCATAGTTGATGATGAAGGCGCCGGCGACGAGCAGCATCACGGTCGACGACGCCGTAACGGACTCATGCACCGCAGCGAAGAATTGCCGCAATGAAATCTTGCGGTAGACGAAAGTGCCCAGCATCAGGGCGTAGAACGCAGCGACCGCCGCCGCCTCGGTGGGCGTGAAGATGCCGCCCCAGATCCCGCCCAGGAGAACCGCCGGCAGCGTCATCGGCACGACGGCGCGCGCGAGGGCGCTGGGCACGTCGCGCAGCGGGACGAC
>DATAAP010000356.1:0-3485 GCA_036260035.1 Alphaproteobacteria bacterium
TCGCTGCCGATGGCGTCAATTCCTGGATCCGGTCGAGATATGCGGAGCATTTCGGGCCCGAGATCGATTGGCGCCGCAATAAGTTCGTCTGGCTCGGCGCGAAGATGAAGCTGCCGGCCTTCACCTTCATCTTCAAGCAGAACCAGCACGGCCTGTTCCGCGTCCACGCCTATCAGTACGTCAAGGACTACTCGACCTTCATCGTCGAGTGCACCGAAGAGACGTGGAAGCGCGCCGGGCTCGACAAGGCCGACGAAGACCAGACCATCGCCTATTGCGAGGCGCTGTTCCGCGACGAGCTGAAGGGTGCGCGGCTGATCAAGAACCGCTCGCTGTGGCGGACCTTCCCTACGATCAAGAACCGGCGCTGGCACCACGAGAATATCGTGCTGATGGGCGACGCCGCGCATACGGCGCATTTCTCCATCGGCTCCGGCACCAAGCTGGCGATGGAGGACGCCATCGCGCTGGCCGATGCGCTGAAGAAATATCGCAAGGTCGACGAGGCGCTCGACGCCTATGAGGCCGAGCGGCGGCCTGGCGTCGACGCGGTGCAGCGCGCCGCCCAGGTGAGCCTGCAATGGTTCGAGGAGACCGAGCGCTATTTCGGCCGGCTGGAGCCGATCCAGTTCGCCTTCTCGATGCTCACGCGTTCCTTGCGCATCACGCACCAGAACCTGCGCATCCGGGACCCGAAATTCGTCGCCGAGGTCGACCGCTGGTTCGCCGGCAAGGCCGCCAACGAGTCCGGCGTCAACGTGCCGGCCGAGCCGCCGCCCCCGCCGATGTTCACGCCGTTCCGGCTGCGCGAAATGGTGATTCCCAACCGCGTCGTCGTCTCGCCGATGTGCCAGTACTCGGCCGAGGACGGCATGCCCGACGACTGGCATCTCGTCCATCTCGGCAGTCGCGCGCTCGGTGGTGCCGGCCTGATCATGACGGAGATGACCGATATCAGCCGCGAGGGGCGCATCACGCCGGGCTGTGCGGGCATGTACAAGCCGGAGCATGTCGCGGCGTGGAAACGCGTGGTCGATTTCGTGCACAAGCATAGCCCGGCGAAGATCGGCATGCAGCTCGCCCATGCCGGGCGCAAGGCCTCCACACGGCTCGCCTGGGAAGGCATCGACGAGCCGCTGCCCGACGGCAACTGGCCGATCATCGCCCCCTCGCCGATCCCCTATCTGCCGCACTCGCAGGTGCCAAAGGCGATGGAGCGCGCCGACATGGACAAAGTCCGCGAGGATTTCGTGCGCGCGGTGCGCATGGCGGAGCAGGCCGGCTTCGACATGATCGAGTTGCATTGCGCGCACGGCTATCTGCTTGCGACCTTCCTCTCGCCGCTCACCAACAAGCGCAGCGACCAGTACGGCGGACCAATCGAGAACCGGATGCGGTTCCCGCTCGAGGTGTTCGATGCCATCCGCGCGGTGTGGCCGCAGGCGAAGCCGATCTCGGTGCGCATCTCCGCGACCGACTGGATGCCTGACGGCTTCACGCCGGACGACGCGGTGATCGTCGCGCGTGCCTTCAAGGCGCATGGCTGCGACATTGTCGACGTGTCGGCCGGCCAGACCGTGCCCGAGGCGAAACCTGTCTATGGCCGCTTGTTCCAGACGCCTTTTGCCGACCGCGTGCGCCAGGAGGCCGAGATGCCGACCATGACGGTCGGCAACATCTCCTCGTGGTCGGACGTCAATTCAATACTGGCGGCGGGCCGCGCCGATCTATGCGTGCTCGCCCGCGCGCACCTCTATGATCCGTACTGGACCCGCCACGCCGCCTACGAGCAGGGCTATGACCTGCCGTGGCCGCCGCAGTACCTCTCCACGAAGAGCTTCACCCCGCGGCCCAGCACCTGACCCGCAACCTTTGCAAAATGCGGCCAAGCATGGTCGGATGCCGAGGCAATGACGTCGCATGAGCCGGGGGGCCATTGCCCCTAGTCCGCCTGCCGCCGTTCCCTGCCTGGGCGCTGGGTTTCCCGCCCAAACGGCGCGTCGGGCTCCTCGGCGGTTCCTTCAATCCAGCGCATGCGGGCCACCGCCATATCGCCGAGCTGGCGCTCAAGCACCTCGGGCTCGATGAGGTGTGGTTCATGGTCTCGCCGGGCAACCCCCTCAAGCAGGCGAAGGGCATGGCCCCGCTGTGCGAACGCTTGGCTAGTGCGGCCGCCCAGGCGCGGCACCCAAGGTTGCGCGCCGTGTCCATCGAACGCGAGCTGGGCACACGCTTCACCGCGGACACCTTGGCGGCCCTTGTGCGCCGTTTCCCGCGGACATCCTTCGTCTGGCTGATGGGCGCCGACAATTTGATTCAATTACCGCGCTGGGAGCGCTGGTCATCGATATTTAACGCCGTGCCCATTGCGGTCTTTGCGCGCCCTTCCTATTCTACTAGTGCATTGGCCGGTAAGGCGGCGCAGCGGTTTTCCCCGGCTCGCCGGCGGTCGCTCCGTCAGGCGACCCGGCTCGCTTCGCGAAAACCACCCGCCTGGGTGTTTCTGCACACCCGGCTGCATCCGGCGTCGGCAACGTCCATCCGTGCGATGACACGTCCGGCGCCGAAGCAGCGTGCCGCGCCGGGCAAGCGTTGAGTGGCGTACAACCAAGGAGAGCCCTATACCGACCCGCAAACGTAAGGTTCCACCCGCTGTAAAATCGGTTTTGAAACTCGTCGAGACATCGCTCGACGCCGACAAGGCCGAAGAGATCGTAACCCTCGATCTCACCGATAAGTCCGCCATCGCCGACTACATGATTCTCGCAACCGGCCGCTCGCAGCGGCAGCTGTCGTCGATGGCCGATCATCTCGTCGAAAAGCTCAAGGCTCATGGCCACGGTCACGTCCCTGTCGAAGGACAGGAGGTCGGCGACTGGGTCTTGATCGATGCCGGCGACGTGATCGTGCACCTGTTCCGGCCGGAGGTTCGCGCCCACTACAATCTGGAGAAGATGTGGGGCGTGGAGCTGCCAGAGCTCGGACGGGTGGTCGGCGCTTGAGCTAGGTCACCGGCCGGGCGCTTAAGGCCCGGAGGAAGACCCAGGGTGGTGCGAACGGCATCCGTGCTAAAGGATGCCGATGCGGATCGTCATCTGCGCCGTCGGGCGCGCCCGCGCGGGGCCGCTGCGCACTTTGTTTGAAGATTATGCCGGGCGCATCGATGGCACACGCCTGTTCGGCCGCGTCGAGCTGCGCGAAGTCGAAGAGCGCCGCGCGCTGCCAGCACCCGAAATCAAGTCGCGCGAGGCGGAGCTGCTCGGCGCCGCCCTGCCGAAAGGCGCGACCGTGGTGGTGCTCGACGCGCGCGGTCAGGCGATGACGAGCGAAGCCTTCGCCTCGCGCCTGGCCAGATGGCGCGACGGCGGCGTCGCCGACCTCGCCTTCGCCATCGGCGGCGCCGGCGGTCTCGACAAGACGATGCTCGAGAAGGCGAACCTAGTGCTTTCGCTCGGTGCCATGACCTGGCCGCACCTGCTGGTGCG
>DATAAP010000357.1:0-4796 GCA_036260035.1 Alphaproteobacteria bacterium
AGACGAAAGGCCCGCGACGATCGCTCGTCGCGGGCCTTGTCGTGGAGAGGCGCTTCGGCTTACGCCGGGCTCGGTGTCGGGCCCTCGTCGCGGGGGCGGCGGCGTTCGGCCATGAACTGGTCGAACTCGGCCTTGTCACGCGCATGGCGCAGCCGGTCGAGGAATTCGCGGAACTCCTTCTGCTCCTCCTCGAGCCGACGCAACGTCTCGGCGCGGTACTCGTCGAAGGCGCGGTTGCCGCTCGAAGGCGGCTGCCAGCCGCCCCAGCGCCCGGCGCGCTCGCGCATGCGGTCCATCTTCGCCTGCATGCGCTCCATCTTTTCCTCAAAGCGACCGTTATGACCCCAACATCCCATCCGTCCGCTCCATATCAGGAAGGCCAGCAGAGCGAGCGCCGCCGGCCAGAAAATGAAGAAGCTCAGCACCAGTAAGCCGATCCAGGCCGGCTTTCCGATGTCGTCGATCCGCTCTACCAGACCCATCACACGACTCCATGTGAATGTTTCTTACATTCACATAGGGCGATCCGGCCGTGGTGTCAAGCGGCCGTGGTGAAAACCAGTGGATAAGTCGCCAGCGTGGCCTAGCGCGCCGGGCCGCCGGCAAGGCCGAGCCCGCGCAGGTAGACCAGGAAGCCGGCTTCGAGCAGCTCCTCCGGCGTCATCGGCAGCTTGCGTCGTCCGGCGTCGGCGCGGGCGAAGAGCGAGGCGATGCCATGCGTCATCGCCCAGATATGCAGGCTCATCATCAGCGCTGGCGGCCGCTTTTCGACAGGCAGGTGGGCGGTGAGCGTCTCGGCGGCCCGGCGCAGGGTGGCGAAAGCGCGGTCGGCGGCCTCGCGCAGCGCCGGATCGGCATCGAGCGACACGCCGGCCTCGAACATCGCCGAATAGTAGGCGGCTTCGTCGCGCGCAAAGGCAAGGTAGGCGCGGCCGAGCTCCTCGAAGGCGGTGTAGGGATTCGGCTTGCCGTCGTTCCAGGTCTTCTCCATGCGCTCGGCAAACCGCTCGAAACCACGCCGCGCCACGTCGACGAGCAGGGCCTCGCGGTCGCGATAATGGCGGTAGGGCGCAGCTGAGCTGACGCCAGCCGACCGCGCCGCGTCGGCGAAGGTGAATCCCGCCGGCCCTTTCTCCGCGATCAGGTCGAGGGCCGCCCGGATCAGCGCCTCGCGCAGATTGCCGTGGTGGTAGCCTCGCCGCCCGCCATGTCCGCCCCATCCCATGTGAGAAGGTCTTACATGAAAGCGCAGCAGATTGCACGCCGTTCGGCCCCGGCCGGAGCGGCGCGTGAAAAGCTGCTTTCCGCGTCATTGCGGGTGACGGTCAACGCTGCGAGCACCTGCGTCGCCTTGACTCCTTCGCGAGTCACGCGATAGCACTCCGGCCAGCGACGGTTCCCCCGTATTGGGGATGAAAAGGGAATCCGGTGCGGTCCTCGGACCAATGCCGGAGCTGCCCCCGCAACTGTAGGCGGAGAGCCGGCGATCCACGCGTGCCACTGGGAAACCGGGAAGGCCGATCGCCAGCATCGATCCGCGAGCCAGGAGACCTGCCGGCGCCCACGTGTCAATGCAGATTCCACGGGCGGGGTGCACCGGTGGCAAACAAGTTCGCTTGTCTCAGGGCTGCGCTGCGCGCGCGTTCCTCCGTTTGCGTTGACGATCATCTCATCGTGCAACGGGGGAAGACATGCTTGCCATCGCACGGTTGCGCGCATTCGGCGCAGCAGCCATCGGAATTTTCGCGACGCTGGGGACGTCCAGCGCGGTCGGGCAGGGCGCGCGCGCGCCGGAGACGGTGGTGACCGCCACGCGGCTGCCCACGCCGGTCGATCGTATCGGGAGCGCGATCACCGTCATCACCGAGGAGCAGATCCGCGAGCGCCAGATCACCAGCGTCGCCGACGTGCTGCGCGCCGTGCCCGGCATTTCCATGAGCCGCTTGGGCGGTGCAGGCACGCAGACACAGGTGCGTATCCGCGGCGCCGAGGCGAACCAGACACTAGTCCTGATCGATGGCGTCGAGGTCAACGATCCGAGCGGCGGCTCGGAGTTCGACTTCGGCCATCTGCTCGCCAGTGGCATCGAGCGCATCGAGGTCCTGCGCGGGCCGCAGAGCGCGCTCTACGGCAGCGATGCGATCGGCGGCGTCGTCAACATCATCACCACGCGCGGCAGCGGCAAGCCGTCCGGCTATGCGAGCCTCGAGGGCGGTTCGTTCCAGACGGGACGAGTCGATGCCGGCGTCTCGGGCGGGACGGAGAAGGTCAGCTATTCGTTCTACACGACGGGTTACCATACAGACGGCATTTCGATCGCGAGCCGTAAGCGCGGCTTCGACGAGAGCGACGGCTATGCGCAGCAGATCGCCGGCGGCAAGATCGGCTTGACGCCGACCGAGCCGCTGCACCTCGATTTCATCGGGCGCTGGTCGCAGTCGCGGCTGGAACTCGATTCCTTCAGCAGCACGACCAGCCCGAATATCGCTATCGATTCGCGCGACGACACCTTCGTATGGCATCGCTTGGGCCGCGCGCAAGCTACGCTCGATATGTTCGGCGGTGCGTGGCAGCACATCGCCGGCGCCGGCATCGCCGATTCTCGGCGCGACTTCCGCAGCGACAAAGTAGACACCAGCCGCTTCGACGGGCTCAAGCGAAAGGTCGACTACCAGTCGAACCTGCTCTATGCGAGCGAGGCCCTCGTGCCGGCAGTGCATTCGACGGTGTTCGGGCTCGAGCGGGAGACGGAGCGTGTGATCAGCGCGAGTGCGTTCTCCGACGTGAACCGCACGGTAAGCACCAGCAGCGTGTTTGCGCAGCAGGGCATCACGCTGTGGGACGCGCTGACCGTGACGGCGGCCGGCCGCCATGATTGGAATGGGCTCTTTGCCGACGAGACGACGTGGCGAGTCTCAGGCGCCTATCTCTTCCGTGAATCCGGAACCAAGCTGAAGGCGAGCTACGGCACGGGTGTGAAGGCGCCAACCTTGTTTGAGCTGTTCGGTTTCACTTCGACGTTCCAGGGCAATCCCGATCTCGTGCCGGAGCGCGCGCACGGCTTCGATGCCGGAATTGAGCAGACGCTGCTCGGCGGCCGCGCCGCGATCGAACTCACCTATTTCGCGAACCGGATCGAGGGCCTGATCGAAGGCTTCGGCAGCACCGCGCGCAACCTGCCGGGCGAAGCGCGCGCGGACGGCATCGAACTGAGCGGCCGCTACGGCCTGCTCGATGCGCTCGATCTGGTGGCGTCATACACCTTCACCGATACGCGCGACGCCGACGGGAGCGCCTTGGTGCGCCGGCCGCGGCACGTCGGCAGCGTCGTCGCCACGTACCGTTTCCTCGAGAAGCGCGCCACGGCGACCCTAGGCGTCGACTACAACGGCGACCGCCGCGACCTCGTCTTCTTCCCGTTTCCGCAGCCGACGCAGCGCTTTCTGTTCGACGACTACACGTTGGTGCGGCTCACGGGCAGTTATCGGCTTACCGATGGCGTGAAGCTGTTCGCGCGCATCGAGAACGCGCTCAACCAGCAGTACGAGGACGCGTTCTCCTTCGCTTCGCCGGGCCGGGCAGCTTTCGCCGGCGTGCGCGCGACGTTCTGAGGGCGCCGGTGAACCGCCCATTGTCGCTCGCGTTCGTCATTTCCGCATTGCTGCACGCGGCGGCGCTGGCGTTCGTGATGGTGCACGGAAGCCAGCAGCAGGCGCAGACTTTCGAACTCGCCGTAGACATTGCATGGGTGCCGCCATCGGGAAGCATACCGGCGCCCGGTGTCGCGCCGGGAGAGATGCCAGGAAAAGCGGCAGCCATCTCTGTTGGTGCCGCCCTCGGGGCCTCACCCGCGGGCTCGACCCGCGGGTCCATGGTTCAGGAAGCACCGGGCTTCGAGCATGAGGAGAGCAGGGGTGCGGCGAGAGGGATCGCCGGGTCTTCGCCCGGCGATGACGCAGAAAGGAACAGGCGTTTCTTTTCCCGATCGCCGGCGACCGCCCGCGAAACAAATGAAACCGCCGGATCACGCGGGCGTCGCGGAATTGTCGCGGAGCGGAGGACAGAATCGCGGGGAGCCGAGTCGCTTTGGGAGCGAAGCGCTTCGGCTGCAGTCATCGGCGATGCTGCGGCTGCATCGGCACCCGAGCAGTCTTCTTCGCACGAATTCGGCGCCAATTGGACAAATGCCGCAGAGAATTCAGCCTCAGCTTCGTCGAATTTGATGGCGGATAGCGCCGAAATCGTTTATCGCGTCGCCCCCACTTACCCGGTGGCCGCGCGACGCAAGGGCATCGAGGGCGCTGTCCTTCTGCGTGTGCGCTTCGATGCCGGCGGCCGGCCCGAGGACATTTCCGTCATGACCAGCAGCGGCAGCAAGATGCTCGATGACGCGGCGCGCGAGGCCGTCGCCCGCTGGCGTTTCCGCGGCGGTGTCGCGGGCGCGCTCGAGCTGCCCATCACCTTCCGGCTCGTCGCCGCTTCCGCGGCGGACGCGTCACCCGTCAATCAAGGAGTCGTCCGATGATCGATCAGCAGACCCGCCTCGCACCCTTCGCGGGCGCCTGGAGCACTTTCCTCGTGGTGGCCAGCACGGCAGGGAGCGTGTTCTTCGCCTGCGCGACGCCGTTTGCCGCGCTCGCGGCGATAGCGGCGCTGACTTTGCCGTCGCGCCTGGCGTTGGTGACGACGATGGGCGTGTGGCTCGGCAACCAGGCGATCGGCTTCCTGCTGCTCGGTTACCCAGTCACGGCCAATTCGTTGCTCTGGGGGCTTGCGCTCGGCGGCGCGGCTCTCGC
>DATAAP010000358.1:0-2469 GCA_036260035.1 Alphaproteobacteria bacterium
GGACCATGCGAGCGTCCCCTTCGGGGGGCACCAGTCCCATGTCCCGGCATGCGCGGCCGAAAGGACATACCGGAGCTGCGCTTCGCGATCGCGCAGCGCTGCCTCCGCCCGCGCCCGCTCGACGGCATCCCACGTGCGCTCGGCGACGTCGCGGGCCAGCGCGATTTCCGCGCGCGTCCAGCTTCGGGGATGCGGCTCGTGAAGGTACAGAATGTTCGTCAACCGGCCGCCTTTGACCAGCGGCGCGACAATCAGGGAGCGCACATCGATGCTGGCGAAGGTCGCGGCCGAGAGATCGCCGGCGGCGCGCGAATCGGTTGCACTGTCTTCAATGACCAATGTGCGGCCGGCTTTCAACTCGGCTATGAGCGGCGGACCGAAATTGTCCAGCAGCCGTGCTTCACCGGCCAGACTTGCAACCGAACCGTCGGTCCAATCGCGTTCGACGGAGACACGTTCTGCGGCGATATCGATGTCTCCGTAGCCGGCCCGTGCCACTTCCAAGTGCCGGCCGAGCATTTTCACGGCGGTCTCCTTAACCGCGTGAGGGTCGCTAAGTCCGCGCAGGGCGTCGCCGAGATCAAGCAGAAATCGCAGCCGCCGCCCACTGGCCTCGATGGCACTTTGGTCGTTGGCACTCATTCTGGTGCCGTCCGCGCGCGTTGCCGGCATACCGAGCTACCGGTATGGAATGAACGTTCAGCAAAGCCCGCGGTTGCCGACGAGAGGCGGGCGCTTCAGCGGCTGTCCCGCCGCAGTGATCTCGCACGCGCTCACGACGGCCGGAACCCCGTCCCTGCGCTCGGAATTTGCGCGTGCCGATGCATATCGTGCCTGCGGCCGCCACACGTGAACTGAGCGGCAATTTGCGCTACACCTAAGCCCATGGCGACAAAGACCAAGACCAAATCGGCGCCGGCCGAGACCAAGACCGCGTCGGCCGAGAGCAAGGCGGCACCCGCCGCGAAAAAGGCGCTGGCGGCGGCGCAAGGCAAGCATCTCTGCCTTGTCGACGGCTCCGGCTTCATCTTCCGCGCCTATCATGCGCTACCGCCGCTGTCGCGGCCCGACGGCACGCCGGTCAACGCCGTGCTCGGCTTCACCAACATGCTGGTGAAGCTGCTCGGCGAGAACCGCTGCGATCATCTCGCGGTGATCTTCGATGCCGGCCGGCGCAGCTTCCGCAACGACCTCTACGCTGACTACAAGGCGCACCGGCCCGAGCCTCCCGACGATCTCGTCCCGCAATTCGCGCTGGTGCGCGAGGCGACGCGGGCCTTCAACGTGCCGGCGATCGAGCTGCCGGGCTACGAGGCTGACGACCTGATCGCCTCCTATGCCAAATGCGCGCGCGATGCCGGCGCGAAGGTGACGATCATCTCCTCCGACAAGGACCTGATGCAGCTCATCGGGCCCGGCATCGACATGTACGATCCGCTGAAGAATCGGCCGATCGGCGAGGCCGAGGTGCGCGAGAAGTTCGGCGTCGGGCCGGACAAGGTCGTCGAGGTCCTGGCGCTGATCGGCGACACGTCGGACAACGTGCCCGGCGTGCCGGGCATCGGCCCGAAGACCGCGGCCGAGCTGCTCAACACCTATGGCGACCTCGATACCGTGCTGGCGCGCGCGGGCGAGATCAAGCAGCCCAAGCGCCGCGAGACGCTCCTCGCTAACATCAATCAGGCGAAGCTGTCGCGCGAGCTGGTCAAACTCAAGTTGGACTGCGACCTGCCCGCCCCGCTCGAGAGCTTCACCGTCAAGCTGCCAGAGCCGCAGACCGTACAGACCTTCCTCGAGAAGCAGGGCTTCCGCTCCGTCATCGCGCGGCTGAAGACGATCGGTATGCTCGCCGGCGACGGAGCCGCGACACCGGCGGAGCCCGCGCCGAACGAGCCCGCACCCACCGCGCGCCCCGTGCCGCCGAAGCGCGAAGTCTCGACGGCGCCACCGAAATACTCGCTCGTGCAGGACGAGAAGTTGCTCGACCAGTGGATTGCGACCATCCAGGCCGAAGGCTATGTGTCGGTGGACACGGAGACGACCTCGCTCGATCCGATGCGCGCCGAGCTGGTAGGCATCTCGCTTGCGGTGACGCCGAGCGAGGGTTGCTACATCCCTGTCGGCCATGTGGCGCCGGGCCAGCCCCTGCCCGGCCAGACGGCTGCGTCCGAAGAAGGCGGCCTCGGACTCACCGGCGGCGGCAACGGCGCCGCGACCATGGAAGCACCGAAGCAGCTGCCGCGCGATCTCGTGCTTGAGAAGATGAAGCCCGTGCTCGAGGATCCGGCGATCCTCAAGATCGGCCACAACATCAAGTTCGACGCGCAGATCTTCGCGCGACTTGGCATCGCGCTCGCACCGATCGACGATACGATGCTGATGTCCTACGTGCTCGGCGCCGGCGCCAACGGGCATGGCATGGACGAGCTGGCCGAGCTCTGCCTCGGCCGCAAGACGATCACCTATGAC
>DATAAP010000359.1:0-16343 GCA_036260035.1 Alphaproteobacteria bacterium
GAGATGTGCTGGATCAGGATGTCGGCCGCGTCCCAGTACGTGCCGAGCAGCGGGAAGTTCCAGCCGAAGACCCGGCCGTCGACCGACTCCGAGCGCCCATAGACCTGCGTGAGGAGCGGGATCTTGTCGCCCGGCGCCTTCTCGGTGAGGGCGAAGGTGATGCCAGTTGACAACGGCGAGAAAGCGGCCGCCCCGGTCGGGCCTTTGCCTTTCAGCCGCTCATAACATTCGACGCCGCGGTCGGTGGCATAGCCCGTCTCGCACTCCTCATAGGTCATCTTGACGCCGTTAATGCCGCCATCGCGTTCATTAATCAGGGTCACGTAGTCGGCCCGCCCATTGGCGAAAGGAATGCCGTTCGGCGCATACGCGCCAGTGCGATAGACCAGTCCCGGAACGAACTGCTCGTTCTGCGCCAGCGCTTCGGTCGCGCATGGCGCCGTAAGGGCGGCCGCGCCGAGCAGAGTGAGTGCCACACGTGTAAGTCGCATTCATAACCTCCCTTTGATACGGCGCCGTTGGTCGGGCCGGCTTGCGTTCGAGCCTACATCAACCGCCCCGGCGCGGCAAAACGGGATTCCGCCCGGGACGGGCTTCGATAGTACTTTGTCGACGTTCGCGGCTATTCGCGAGTCCTCCATCCGCACCGCGAAATCCCGCGTCAGTGCGGGAATGGCCATAGGCGCAGCTTTTCCTTGCCGACCTGCCACAGCCGTGCCAGGCCGTGCGGCTCGGCAATCAGGAAGAAGATGATCAGTGCGCCAAAGATCATGAATTCGAGGTGGCTCGCCAGCGCCGTCGAGATCGGCACGCCGAGGGCGGCCGGCACCTGGTTCAGCAGGATCGGGATAATCGAGATGAACGCGGCACCGAGGAAGCATCCAAGGATGGACCCAAGCCCCCCGATGATGACCATGAACAGCACTTGGAACGACCGGTTGATGTCGAAGGTCAGCGGCTCCCAGGCGCCGAGATGGAGAAAGCCCCACATCGCGCCGGCGACGCCGCAGTAGAACGAGCTGACCGCGAAGGCGAGCAGCTTGGTGCGCAGCAGCGGGATGCCGATGATCTCCGCGGCGATGTCCATGTCCCGCACCGCCATCCAGGCGCGGCCGATCCGCCCGCGCACAAGGTTCTTGGCGATCAGCGCCATGACCACGACTATGAACAGCGCCAGCAGGTAGCGCTTCGCGGCGTTGTCGAATGGATAGCCGAGGATCACGATCTCCGGGGCCACCGCGTTCACCTGATAGTTGGTGAACCACTTGATGCGGATGAACAGCCAGTCGACAAAGAACTGTGCCGCGAGCGTCGCGACGGCGAGATAGAAGCCCTTTATGCGCAGGGACGGCACGCCGAACAGCACGCCGACTAGTGCCGCGATGCCGCCGGCCAGCGCGAACAGGACGAATACGTTCAGGAACGGGAAGTAGGTCGCCAGCTTGTAGGCTGCGTAGGCTCCGATCGCCATGAACGCGCCCGTGCCGAGCGAGAGCTGGCCGCAATAGCCGACCAGCAGGTTGAGGCCGAGCGCGGCAAGCGCCAGGATCAGGAACGGGATCAGGATCGCCGTGTAGAGATATTCGGTCGCGAACAGCGGCACGCCGACGAAGGCGATCGCCAGGATCGCGACCGTGCCGATGCGGTCCTGCAGGATTGGGAAGATCGCCTGATCGGCGGCGTAGCTGGTCTTGAACTGGCCCGTCTCGCGGTAAAGCATGCGGCTGCTGTTTCCTTGCTCAGACGCGCTCGATGATCTTCTCGCCGAACAGGCCCTGGGGCCGGTACAGCAGGAAGACGAGCGCCACCACGTAAGCGAACCAGTTCTCGATGCCGCCGCCGAAGACGGAGCCGAGATAGACCTCTGAGATCTTCTCGCCGGCGCCGATGATGAGGCCGCCGATGATGGCGCCGGGAACCGAGGTGAAGCCGCCGAGGATCAGCACCGGCAGCGCCTTGAGCGCCACCAGTGCGATCGAGAACTGCACGCCGAGCTTCGCGCCCCACACCATGCCGGCGACCAGCGCCACGATCCCGGCGACGGACCAGACGATCAGCCAGATGTAGTTGAGCGGCACGCCGATGGACTGCGCGGCCTGATGGTCGTCGGCGACGGCGCGCAGCGCGAGGCCGGTCTTGGTCTTCTGGAAGAACAGCGCCAGCACCAGCACCAATCCTCCAGCGACAACAGCGGCAAAGATGTCGAGCTTGTCGACGAGGATGCCGCCCTCGAATACTGACTCGAGGATGAACATCGGCCCCTTCGGCACGCCGAGCTCGAGCGTATAGATGTCGCTGCCCCAGATCGTCTGGCCGAATCCGTCGAGGAAGAACGCGATGCCGAGGGTGGCCATGAACAGGATGATGCCTTCCTGGTTTACCAGCGGCCGCAGCACGATGCGCTCGATCGCCCAGCCCAGCGCGATCATGATCGCGCAGGAAAGGATGAAGGCCGCCCAGAACGGCATCACCTCCATCATCCGCACCAGCGACAGCGCCGCGAACAGCACCATGGCGCCCTGCGCGAAGTTGAAGACGCCGGAGGCCTTGAAGATCAGCACGAAGCCGAGCGCCACCAAAGAGTAGAGGACGCCCGCCAGCAGCCCGCCCAACAACACCTCGATGAAAAAGCCCATGCGCGCCTCAATGCGGAACGCCGAGATAGGCGTCGATGACCTTCTGGTCGGTGCGGACCTCGTCGGGCAGGCCGTCGGCGATCTTGCGCCCGTACTCCAGCACGACGACGCGGTCGGAGATGTCCATCACCACGCCCATATCGTGCTCGATCAGCACGATCGTGGTGCCGAACTCGTCGTTGACGTCGAGGATGAAGCGGCACATGTCCTCCTTCTCCTCGACATTCATGCCGGCCATCGGCTCGTCCAGCAGCAGCAGGTCGGGCTCGGCAGCGAGCGCCCGGCCGAGCTCGACGCGCTTCTGCAGGCCGTAGGGCAGGCGGCCGACCGGCGTCTTGCGGATCGCCTGGATCTCCAGGAAGTCGATGATCCGCTCGACGAACGCGCGGTGCTCGATCTCCTCCTTCTGCGCCGGGCCCCAGTGGAGCGCCTGCGCGAGAAAGCCGGCCTTCATCTTGAGCAGCCGGCCTGTCATGATGTTGTCGAGCGTCGACATGCCCTTGAACAGCGCGATGTTCTGGAAGGTGCGCGCGATCCCCTGGGCCGCCGCCTCATGCGGGCGCATCTGGTGCCGCGCAACACCCTTGTAGGTGATCGTGCCCATTTGCGGGTGATAGAAGCCGTTGATGCAGTTGAGCATCGACGACTTGCCGGCGCCGTTCGGCCCGATGATGGCGCGGATCTCGCCCTTGCGGATGTCGAATGACACGTCGGTCAGCGCCTTCACGCCGCCGAAGGCGAGGCTGATGTTGTCGACCTTCAGCAGGACGTCGCCGATCACGCGTCCCGTCGTGTGTGCGGGACTCATCACGTTCATCAGCTTGCCTTCTTCAGGGGCGCCGGCGGCGGCAGGATGCGCGCGGCCTCGCGCACTTCGAGATCGGCCTTGATCAGGCCGGTGCGGCCGTCTTCGAACGTTACGGTCGTCTCGATATGCGCGCGCGGCACGTTGCTGAACAGCGCCTCGATGAGCGGCGCGTAGCGCTCGGCGATGAAGCGGCGGCGCACCTTGCGCGTGCGCGTCAGCTCGCCGTCGTCGGCATCTAGCTCCTTGTGCAGGATCAGGAAGCGCTTGAGCTGCGAGCCCGCGAGCTTGGGATCGGCGGCGAGATCGCGGTTGACCTGCTCGACGCAGCCCTGGATCAGGTCGTAGACCTCCGGCTTCGCGGCGAGTTCCTGGTAGCTGGCATAGGGTAAGCCGTGCCGCTCCGCCCAGTTGCCGACCGCAGCGAGGTCGATGTTGATGAACGCCGCGGTGTGGTCGCGGCCGTCGCCGAACGCCACCGCCTCGCGGACATAGGAGAAGAATTTGAGCTTGTTCTCAAGATATTTCGGCGCGAACAGGGTGCCGTCGGTCAGCCGGCCCACATCCTTGGCACGGTCGATGATCTTGAGATGGCCGTCCTGGTCGAAGAAGCCGGCATCGCCCGTGTGCACCCAACCATCCGGCGTCTTGGCTTCCTTGGTCGCCGCTTCGTTCTTGTAATAGGTCAGGAACACGCCGGGACTCTTGACTAGTACCTCGCCTGATTCAGCGATCTTGATCTGGACCTCGGGCGCCGCGACGCCCACCGTGTCAGCCTTGATCTGGCCGTCCGGCTGCATGCAGATGAAGACGCTCGTCTCGGTCATGCCGTAGAGCTGCTTCAGGTTCAGCCCCAGCGAGCGGTAGAAGTCGAAGATGTCCGGCCCGATCGCCTCGCCCGCGGTGTAGCCGAGCCGCATGCGCGAGAAGCCGAGCGTGTTCTTTAGGGGGCCATAGACGAGCACCTCGCCGATCGCATAGAGCGCGCGGTCGAGCAGCGAGACCTGCTTGCCATCGATGATGGCGATGCCGGCGCGCTTCGCGAGATTCATAAAATAGCGATACATCGCGCGCTTGATGGCGCTGGCATCCTCCATCCGGATCGAAACGGTGGTCAGGATGTTCTCAAAGATGCGCGGCGGCGCGAAGAAAAAGGTGGGGCCGATCTCGCGCAGGTCGTTGAGCACTGTGGCGCCGCTCTCCGGGCACGAGACGCAGAAGCCCGCGACATAGGATTGCGCATAGGAGAAGATGTGGTCGCCGACCCACGCCATCGGCAGGTAGGCGAGGATCTCGTCCTTCTCCGTGAGCCTGTCGAAGGCGATCGCATTGCGCGCCGAGATGATCACGTTGTCGTAGCTCAGCATCACGCCCTTGGGCTGGCCGGTGGTGCCCGAGGTGTAGAGCATCACCGACGTGTCGCTGCCCTTGCCCGTGGCGATCTCGGCGTCCAGGAAGCCGGGATTGGCCTTTTCGAAATCACGGCCGCGTTTTTCGAGCTCGGCGAAGCTGACGAGCCCGGGCTCGGCATAGTGCCGCATGCCGCGCGGATCCTTGTAGACGATCGTGGTCAGGCGCGGGCAGCGCTGGCGGATGGAGAGAAGCTTGTCGACCTGCTCCTGGTCCTCGGCGATGGCGAGCCGCGCCTCGGCATGATCGATGACGAAAGCCATCTCGTCGGCGACGGAGTCCTGGTAGACAGGCACCGGAATGGCGCCGAGGCACTGCGCAGCGCAGATCGACCAGTAGAGCTGCGGCCGGTTGTCGCCGACGATAGCGATCGTGTCGCCGCGCGCAACACCGAGCTCGGCAAGGCCGGCTGCCATGGCGCGCACGCCATCGCGCGTCTGCGCCCAGGTCCAGGTCTGCCAGATGCCGTAATCCTTCTCGCGGATCGCCGGCCGCTCGCCGCGCACGCGCGCATTATGCATCAGCAGCTTCGGAAACGTGTCCGCGTCCGATGCTGCGCCCGCAACATCACTCGATGACAGGCTCACCCGTCGTCTCCCACTAGCGTCTTCCCTGAAGTCTCTTTCTTATTATTGGCGAGTCAGACATTTTCTTTGTTGCGTCTGCTCACGCGAAATCTAGCTAGCCCGAATAACTCGGCACGGTCAAGCCGAGCGGCGCGCCTCGCGTTAACGTGTATTTCGCTCTGCGGCTAGGCTTGAGAAAAAGCGGGAGATCGCGTCCAGCGTGAGGCCCGGCTGGTCGCGGTGCGGTGAATGTTTGCAGTTCTCGAGCATCAGGAGCTGGCAGGCCGCCTTTGCCTGCGCCTTGATCGCTTCGCACTGGGCGGGCGTGCCGTACTCGTCGTCGAGGCCCTGGATGGCCAGTATGGGTGCAGCGATGCGCGGCACGTAATCCTCGATGTTCCACTGCTTGAAGGCGGGCAGCAGCCAGATGTCGTTCCAGCCCCAGAAGGTGTGCTCGGCGTCGCGATGGTAGCGCCCGAGGCGCGCGGCCATGTCGCTGGTCTTCCAGACTTCCTTGATGGCGGCGATGCTGGAAACAGTAACGTCCTCGACGAAGACATGCGGCGCCATCAGCATGAGGCCGGCGACCTCGTGACCGCTGCCGGCATGGATGATCGCGATCGAAGCGCCGTCGCTGTGTCCGATCAGGAAAGGGCGCCGGATGCCGAGCGCCTTGAGCAGCTTCGGCAGGACGTCCTGCGCCTCGCCGTGCATGTAGTCGACGCCGCGTGGGCCCGGCAGCGGGTCGGACTGGCCGTAGCCGCGTCTGCTGTACACAATGACCGCAGCGCCGGTTGCTGCGGCCACGCGCTGCGGAAAATCGCGCCACATGGCAAGACTGCCGAGCCCTTCGTGCAGCATCACGATCGGCGGCAGGGCCCCATTTCCCTCGATGCGCATGTATTCGAGCCGGACGCCATCGATCTCTACGAATGACACGCTACACTCCCAGATGCGCCGCGAGGATCTGCGGATTGGCCGCGAGCTCCGCGCTGCTGCCGTCGAAGGCGACCTTCCCCTTCACCATGATCACATTGCGGTCGGCGAGCTCCAGCAACGTCGTCACGTTCTTGTCGACGATGACGCTGGCCAGGCCGGAATGCTTCAGCAGCCGTATCACGCCCCAGATCTCGTGCCGGATCAGCGGCGCGAGGCCCTCCGTCGCCTCGTCGAGGATCAGGAGCCGCGGATTGGTCATCAATGCGCGGCCGATGGTCAGCATCTGCTGCTCGCCGCCCGAAAGCCGGTTGCCGTGGTGGTCCAGCCGCTCGGAAAGGCGCGGGAACAGCGCCATGATGCGCTCGAACGTCCAGTCGGTGCGGCCGTCGGGGCCGGGCGAGGCAGCCATCAGCAGATGCTCGCGCACGGTTAGGTTATGGAAGATGCCGCGGCCCTCCGGCACGAAGGCGATGCCTTCGCGTGCGATGCGGTACGGCTCGGCGCCGGTCATGTCGCGGCCGTTGATGCGCACCGCACCGCGCTTCGGCTTAGTGAGTCCAAGAATCGAGCGCAGGGTGGTGGTCTTGCCCATGCCGTTGCGGCCGAGCAGGCTGATCGTCTCGCCGGCCCGCACCGTGAAGTCGATGCCGTGCAGGATGTGGCTGCTGCCGTAATAGGTGTGCAGCCCCTTCGCCTCGATGATCGGCGCCTCGCTCATGCGGCGGCACCCTCGCCGAGATAGGCTTCCTGCACGGTGCGGCTGGCGCGTATCTGCGCGGGCGGCCCGCTCTCCAGCACCGCGCCATTGACCATCACGGTGATCACGTCCGCGACGGCGAACACCGCGTCCATGTCGTGCTCGATCAGGATCAGGGTGTGGTCGCCTTTGAGGCGGCGCAGCAGGTCCACCATGCGCAGGCTCTCGTCAGCGCTCATGCCGGCCATCGGCTCGTCGAGCAGAAGCACCTTGGGCTCGGTCGCCAGGATCAGCGCGATCTCGAGCTGGCGCTGCTCGCCATGGCTGAGTACCGCAGCAGGGGTCTGCGCGCGCTCGCCTAGGCCGGCCATCACCAGTGCTCGCTCCGTGCGTTTCGCGACGTCGCCCAGTTTTGCGGCCGGCCGGAAGAAGCGCATGGAGGAGGGCAGGCGCGACTGCGCCGCCAACCATGCATTCTCGAACACAGTGAATTCGGGGAAGATATTGGTCCGCTGGTAGCTGCGGCCGATGCCGCGCTTGGACACCTGGTACGGTGGAAGACCGGTGATGTCTTCGCCTTCGAGCCGCACATGCCCTGAGGTCGGCTTCAAGTCGCCCGACAGCAGGTTGATCAGCGTTGTCTTGCCGGCGCCATTGGGACCGATCACGCAATGCACGGAGCCGCGCGCGACCTTGAGGCCGACGCCGTCGACGGCGGTGAGGCCGCCGAAGCGCTTGGTCAGCGCCGATGTCTCGAGCACCAGCTCAGTCATCGGCAAAGGCCTTGCGCTTCGGCTGCAGCCTCTCGAGCAGGCCGGCCAGCCCGTTCGGCAGCAGCAGCACCACGGCGATGACGAAAATGCCCGTGAGCAGCAGCCAGCGCTCCGTCAGCCCTTGGAATACGTCTTCGACGAGCACCAGGGCGAAGGCGCCGATCACGGGGCCAAGACGCGAGCGCATGCCGCCGAGGATGACCATCATCAGCACCAAACCGGATTCGCGCCAGCCCATCAGCGCCGGATTCACGTAGGTGTTCTGCGTCGCATAGAGGAAACCGGCCAGTCCAGCGATGGCGCCGGCGATGACGAAGGCGACGAGCTTGTAGCGGTAGGTGCTGTAGCCCAAGGCACGCATACGGTGCTCGTTGATGCGGATACCCGAGACGACCTTGCCGAAGGGGCTGCGCATCAGCATGCCGATCAGCAGGTATACGCCGGCCATGGCGCCGAGCACGACGTAGAACAGGGTTGGACGGTTGTTGAGGTTGAGCAGCCTCGTTTCGCCGATATCGAACGTCGGCCGTGCGGCGAGATAGAGCCCGTCGGAGCCGCCCAGCACCTTCCAGTCATGGAACAGGAAGAAGAACATCTGCGCAAAGGCGAGCGTCAGCATGATGAAATAGATGCCGGCGGTGCGCACCGCCAGCGCCCCCACGAGCAGCGCTGCCAGCGCGGTGCCGGCGAGCGCCGCCGGCAGCGCGAGCCAGGCGCTGGCCGCCTCCTTGAGAGAAAGTAGGGCGAGGATATACGCGCCGAGGCCGAAGAACGCCGCGTGGCCGAAGCTGACCAGCCCGGCGCCGCTGACCAGCAGGCCGAGGCTCATGGCGAAGATCGCCATGACCATGATGCGGGTGAAAAGCTGGATGTAGTAGCGATCGGCGAATTGCGGCAGCAGCGCCAGCGCGATAACACCGGCAACAGCCAGCAGAAGGGTGATGCGGGACTCGGTCATGCGCGGCCGAACACGCCCTGCGGGCGCCACAGCAGCACGGCCGCCATGACCGCATAGATCGCCACGCTGGCGAAATCGGGGACCAGCACCTTGCCGAACGTGTCGGCGAGACCGATCAGCAGCGCTGCGATGAAGGCGCCGCGGATCGAGCCGATGCCGCCGATCACGACGATGACGAAGCAGACGATCAGCACGTGCTCGCCTAGCCCGGGATACACCGACGACAGAGGTGCTGCGATCATGCCGGCCAGCGCCGCCAGCCCGGCGCCGATCGCGAAGACGACCGCGTAGAGCAGCTTGATGTTGATGCCGAGGCTCTGGACCATCTCGCGGTTCACCGAGCCCGCGCGGATGCTCATGCCCAGCCGCGTCTTCTGGATGACGACGTACATCACGGCGACCATGACGAGGCAGATGCCGGAGACGGCGAGGCGGTAGACCGGATAGGACAGGTTCTCGGTGAGCGGGATCGAATACTGCAGCATCGCCGGCACCGGCACGCCGTGCACGTCGTTGCCGAAGATGACGCTCTGCAGCTCGTTGAAGATCAGGATGAGGCCGTAGGTGAGCAGCACCTGATAGAGGTGATCGCGCGTGTAGAGAAACCGAATCATCAGCCGCTCGACTGCGAAGCCGATCAGTACCGCGATCGGCAGGCCGATCAGTATGGCCAGCCACAAATTGCCGGTGCGCAGGGTCAGCGCGTAGGCGAGATACGCGCCGATCATGTAGAACGAGCCGTGCGCCAGGTTGATGACGTTGAGGATGCCGAAGACGAGCGTCAGCCCGCTCGCGATCAGGAACAGCAGCAGCCCGTACTGCACGCCGTTGAGCACCTGGATCAGAAGGAAGAGCGGGTCCATGTCCCTTCGCGAGGCAACATCAATGTGCAGGGGCGGGTTTGAACCCGCCCCTACGCGATCTCACAACCGGAATCTTGCGACGATAGGCGGCGATCACGCCATCTTGCAGCCGGTGCCGGGATCGGAGAGCGCCTTGTGCGCGACGGAGACGTAGCGGTTCTCCTCGCCTTTCGCCTCGCGCAGGTAGATGTCCTGGATCGGGTTGTGCGACTTGGACATCTTCCACTTGCCGCGCGGGCTGTCGATCTCGGCGCCCTCCATCGCGGCAATCATCTGCTTCTTCGCCTTGACGTCGCCCTTGACGGCATCGAGCGCCTTGGCGAGCAGCAGGCCAGTGTCGTAGCCCTGCACGGCGTAGACGTCGGCCGGACGGTTCGTCAGCTTCTCGAAGGCGGGCCGGAACTTCTTGTCGACCGCATTGTCGAGCCCGTCGGCGTAGTGCAGCGTGGTGAGCAGGCCTTGCGCCGCTTCGCCCTGCGCCTTGAGCACGCCGTCGGTCAGGAAGCCCGAGCCGTAGAGCGGAATCGAGTTGCGCAGGCCGGCCGCGTGATAGTCCTTCACGAACTTCGCCGCACCGCCACCCGCGAAGAAGACGAAGACCGCGTCGGGCTTGGTGTTGGCGATGTCGGTCAGGTTGGCCTGGAATTCGGCATCGGGGAACGGTACCCAGATCTCCTTGGCGATCTTGCCGCCGGCGGCGCTGAAGCCTTCCTTGAAGCCGTTGATCGATTCCTCGCCCGCCGCGTATTTCCAGGCCATCACGATCACGTTGCGGTGGCCTTTGTCGTACATGACCTTGCCCATCGGGTAGGCCGGCTGCCAATTGCTGAACGACGTGCGGAAGATGTTCGGCGCGCAGCCGCCGCGCGTGATCGCGTCTGCGCCGGCATTCGGGCAGATCATCATAACCTCTTCCTCGCGCGCGACCTTCGCCATCGCCATTGCGACGCCCGAGTGCACCGTCCCGATCAGGAAGTCGACCTTCTCGCCGACGACGAGGCGGTTGGCGTTCTGGTCGGCCTTGGGCGGCGCGCTCTCATCGTCGACCTGGACAAACGTTACTTCGCGGCCGCCGAGTTTGCCGCCCTGCTCATTGATCGCCATCTTGAGCGCGTCGGTGATGTTCTGGCCCAACAGCGCGAAGGTGCCGCTATAGGGCAGCATCAAGCCGATCTTGATCTTCGCCTGCTGGCCGATCGCAAAACGCGTCGGCGTGAAGCCGATCGCCGCCGTCGCGGCGGTGGCGCCCGCCGTCTTGAGTAAGGTGCGGCGCCCGATGCGTGTGGTTGTCATTTTCTGTCCTCCCTGTGATTGGCTTACGCGGCCTCGGTGACTTTCTCTGCCGCGCGCTGGCGCAGCTTGAAGCGTTGGATCTTGCCGGTCGCCGTCTTCGGCAGGTCGGCGACGAATTCGATCCAGCGCGGGTATTTGTACGGGGCAAGCCGCGCCTTGACGTGCTCCTTGAGCGCCTCGGCCATGGGCGGCCCGCCGCGCTCGTTCGGCTTCAGGACCACGTAGGCCTTGGGCTTGACCAGGTTGTTCTCGTCCGCAACGCCAATCACCGCGCATTCCAGCACGGCGGGATGCGACATCAGGGCGCCCTCGACCTCGAAGGGCGAGACGTAGATGCCGCCGACCTTCAGCATGTCATCGGTGCGGCCGTTGTAGATGAAATAGCCGTCGGCATCCTGCGTGTACTTGTCGCCGGTGCGCGTCCATGCTCCTTCGAATGTGCTGCGCGAGCGCGCCCGGTTGTTCCAGTAGCAGGCGGCGCTGGTCGGCCCGCGGATCAGCAGTTCGCCGATCTCGCCCGGCGGGACATCGGCGCCGCGGTCGTCGACCAGCCGCGCCTCATAGCCAGGCACCGGCTTGCCGGTCGTGCCGTAGCGCAATGCGCCCGGCGCGTTGGAAATGAAGATGTGCAGCATCTCGGTCGAGCCGATGCCGTCGAAGATGTCGACGCCTGTCGCCGCGACCCAGCGCTCGCCAAGATCTTTCGGCAGCGCCTCGCCGGCGGACACGCAGCGGCGCAGCGCCAAGGCCTCGCGCTTGGGCATGTCGGGCGAGGCAAGCAGCGCCGCATAGAGCGTCGGCACACCGTAGAAAATGGTGGGGCGATGCTCCGTCAGGACCCGCGCGACCGAGACCGGAGTCGGTCGCTCCGCCATCAGCACCGATGTCGCGCCGACGCGTAAAGGAAAGGTGAGGGCATTGCCGAGCCCGTAGGCGAAGAAGAGTTTCGCCGCCGAGAAGACAATGTCGTCTGTCTGGATGCCGAGCACTGGCCTCGCGTAGAGCTCTGCCGTCTGGAGCAGGCTCAATTGCACATGCACCGTGCCCTTGGGGGAGCCGGTGGAGCCGGACGAGTAGAGCCAGAACGCGGCGTCGTCGCAGGTGGTGGGTGCGGGCTTGAGCTCCGACGAGGCGTCGGCCAGCAGCCTGTCCAGACTCGGGTAGGCGTTGATCTCGCCGCCGGCGATGACGACGGTCTCGAGGAAGGGCTGCGCAGCGAGCGCCGGCTTGAACCTTTCGAATAGCGGCGCCGACACGACCGCCACACGCGCGCGGCTGTCGCGCAGCATGTAGGCGTAGTCGTCGGCCGTCAGCAGCGTGTTGACCGGGATCGGAACGGCGCCCAAGCGGATCGCGCCGAGGAACATGGTCGGGAAGTCGATCGTGTCGAGCAGGCACAGCAGCACGCGCTGCTCCATGCCGAGCCCTAATGCTTTCAGGGCGTTGCCGCCGCGGGCCACGCGGGCCGCCAGCTCCGCATAGGTATAACGGCCGCGGTCGTCGATGAAGGCGGTCTTGCCGCCGCGGCCGGCGGCAAGGTTGACGTCGATGAGGTCGACCGTGGCGTTGTATGCGCGCGGGATCTCGATGCGCGGCGGCGACACGCTGTGATCGACGGATGCCGGATCGGCCATTTCCCCGCGGTCCTTCCCTGTCCTCTGGCCGGCGTGGCGTGGTGCGCCCGCAGGTCTTTTCGTTCTCACCACCTGGTGCGTGGCATCGGTCATTCTGCCGCCTGACCTGACAGGGTCAAGCAATATTGTGCATGTGCCGCCGAGGTCAGGCGGCCTTCGCCTCGACGGTCACCAGCGCGTCTAGCCAGCTTTGGATCCACTCGATGCCGACCGCCTCGGGCACCGTGCCGGCGCTGGCATCGTGGCGCATAACCTCGCCCAGCCGGGTCGCACTCAGCTTGGTCAAGAGCTCGTCAAAGCGCTTGCCACCATGGCAGAACGTGTCCGTGTAGGTGCGGTCGCCCAGCGCGAAGATGCCGTAACGGACGTGCCCCAGATCCGGGGCTTCCTGGCCCAGCCTTTCGTAGAATTTCAGTGCATTATCAGGAACATCTCCCTGTCCATAGGTGGACGAGCAGATGACGAAGACGCCGGGCCGCAGGAACACCGACGGGTCGAGATCGTCCATCGGCAGCACCTCTGCCTCGCGGCCGGTCGCGGCGATCGCATCGCGCATATCGTTCGCAACGAGCTCCGCCGTGCCGGTCATCGTGCCGACCAGGATCGTCACTGGATTCACGTGGCTGGTCCTCGTCCCGGCTTGGCGGTTGGCGAAGGGCGGCATTTCGCCGCCGGCTACGAGTATGTTATAGGTCATGCATTCCACCTCAATAAGCATTATAATGCATATTCGGGTGGGAGTTGCAAGACCCCGGGAGGGGAGCACATGGCGAGGGAAGCCCAGCAGCCGGCAGAGGACGCGGCAACCGCGGCCTACCTCAAGGCGCTCGGCGATCGCGTGCGCCGCATCCGCGCCCAGCGCGGCATGACGCGACGGCTGCTTGCACGCGATTCCGGCGTGTCCGAGCGGTATCTGGCCCAGCTCGAATCCGGCCGCGGCAACGTCTCGATCCTGCTACTGCGACAGATCGCCAAGGCGATGGACGTGCCAGTTGCTGACCTCGTGCTCGACGGGCCGGAGCGAACTGTCGAGTTCGCAATGGCGCAGCAGCTGCTCGCGGGGCTGGATCAGAAGGCACTCGGTGAAGCATATCAGCTCCTCGCGCGCCAGTTCGGCCGCGCCGAGGATAATGCGCGTGCGGGGCGTATCGCGCTGATCGGCCTGCGCGGCGCCGGCAAGAGCACGCTCGGCCGCATTGCCGCGGAGCGTCTCGACATGCCGTTCATCGAGATGGCGCGCGAGATCGCGGCCGAAGCGGGCACCAGCCTTGATGAAGTGTTCTCGCTCTACGGCCAGGCCGCCTATCGGCGCTACGAGCGCCGCGCGCTCGACCGCGTCATCGCCAGCCATCCGCGTGCGATCATCGCTACCGGCGGCTCGCTGGTGTCGGAACCGGCGACGTTCGCAACTTTGCTGCGCGCCTGCCACACGGTGTGGATCAAGGCGAGCCCGCACGAGCACATGGCCCGCGTCATGGCCCAGGGCGACATGCGGCCGATGAAGGGAAATGCCGAGGCGATGGATGATCTCAAGCGGATCCTCGATGGCCGGCACGCGCTTTACAGCAGGGCGGACGCGGTCATCGACACATCCGGCAAAGAGATCGAAGAGAGCGCTGCCGCCCTCGTGCGCGTGATCGAGACACTGCTCAGCCGCGCCGAAGCGGCTTGACTCGACGGAACCCGCACTATATTGCATGCGTTGCAGGCATGCACTATACTGCATAAGCTTCAGGGAAACGCCAATGATCCTGTTCGACGCTCACCCGTCCACCTACCGCCATTGGCGCCTGTCGGTAGATGGCCCAGTCGCCACGCTGGCGCTCGACGTGCGCGAGGATGGTGGCCTCAAGGATGGCTACAAGCTCAAGCTCAACTCCTACGACCTCGGGGTCGACATCGAGCTGCACGACGCGCTGCAGCGCCTGCGCTTCGAGCACCCGACGGTACGTTGCGTCGTCATCACCAGTGCCAAGGACCGCATCTTCTGCTCGGGTGCGAACATTTACATGCTCGGCACGTCGAGCCATCAGTGGAAGGTGAATTTCTGCAAGTTCACCAACGAGACGCGCAACGGCATGGAGGATTCCAGCGCCGATGGCGGCCCCAAATTCCTCGCCGCGGTGAACGGCGCCTGCGCCGGCGGCGGCTACGAGATAGCGCTCGCCTGTGACGAGATCGTCATGGTCGACGACCGATCGAGCACGGTGAGCCTGCCGGAAGTGCCGCTGCTCGGTGTGCTGCCGGGCACGGGCGGCCTCACGCGCCTCACCGACAAGCGCCGCGTGCGCCGCGATCTCGCCGACGTGTTCTGCACCACGGCCGAGGGCGTGCGTGCCGAGCGCGCGCGCGAATGGAAGCTGGTCGATCACATCGCAAAGCCCGCCGACTTCGCCAATCTCGTGAAGGCGCGCGCCGCGACGCTCGCGGCGCAATCAAACCGGCCAGCGAATGCGAAGGGCATTGCGCTCGAGCCGCTCGAGCGCAAGATCGATGACGCATCGATCGGCTATTCGACCGTCTCGGTGGCGCTCGACCGCGCCGGCCGCGTCGCGACCTTCACGCTGAAGGCGCCGGAGAAGGTGACGAGCGACGTCGACGCGATACTTGCCGAGGGCTGCCGCTGGTGGCCGCTGCGCTTCGCGCGCGAGCTCGACGACGCGATCCTGACACTCCGCATCAATGCGCCCGAGATCGGCCTGTGGGTCTTCAAGACCGCTGGCAGCATTGACGCGATCCTGGCGCAGGATGACGTGCTGCTGCGCCATGCCAAGCACTGGTTCGTGCGCGAGACGATCGGCGTTCTGCGTCGCACGCTGCGGCGGCTCGACACCTCAGCACGAAGCCTGTTCGCAGTGGCCGAGCGCGGGTCGTGCTTCGGCGGATTGTTCTATGAGTTCGCGCTCGCGGCTGACCGCACCTACATGCTCGACGAATCGGAAGGTGGCGCCGACACGCCGGTGGTGGCGCTGAGCGAGCTCAATTTCGGCCCGCTGCTGGCCATGTCGAACGGCCGATGCCGCCTCGACACGCGCTTCGCGGGCGATCTCGCCCACCTCGAGCAGCTCAAGGGCCGCATCGGCCAACCGCTCGGTGCTGCGGAGGCGCTGCGGCTCGGCCTCGTGACCTTCGCCCCCGACGAGCTGGATTGGAGCGACGAGCTGCGGCTCGCGATCGAGGAGCGCGCGGCGTTGTCGCCGGATGCGCTGACCGGCCTCGAAGCGAGCTTGCGCTTCGGCGGGCCGGAGACGATGGACACCAAGATCTTCGGCCGGCTCTCGGCCTGGCAGAACTGGATCTTCAACCGCCCCAACGCCGTCGGCGAGAAGGGCGCCCTGAAAGTCTTCGGCAGCGGCTCGAAGGCGCAATTCGACTGGGAGCGCGTGTGACAATGACAGCCCTCAACTACAGCGAACGCATTCCGAACAATGTCGATCTCGCTTCCGACCGCACGCTCCAGCGCGCCCTGGAGCACTGGCAGCCGAAATTCCTGACCTGGTGGAAGGAGCTCGGGCCGACCGATTTCCAGGCGGCGGACGTCTATCTGCGCACCGCGACCAGCGTCGATGCGAAGGGCTGGGCGACATATGGTGCCGTGAAGATGCCGGACTACCGCTGGGGCATCTTTCTCGCCGACCGCATTCCCGACCGCCGGATCGGCTTCGGCGATGCGATGGGCGAGAAGGTATGGGAGCAGGTGCCGGGCGAATTCCGCTCGACCTTGCGCCGCCTGATCGTGACGCAGGGCGACACCGAGCCCGCCTCGGTC
>DATAAP010000360.1:0-7830 GCA_036260035.1 Alphaproteobacteria bacterium
GGGCGACAACCGCATGGCGGATGCGGAAAAGGCGGTCAAGGCGAAGGATTGGAACAAGGCGATTGGCCTGCTCAATCGCGTAGTAGCCGACTCACCGAAGAATGCCGATGCGTACAACTATCTCGGGTACAGCCACCGCAAGCTTGGCAACCGCGACCAGGCGCTCACCTATTACAATCATGCGCTCTACCTCGATCCTAACCATCGCGGCGCGCTTGAGTATCTAGGCGAGCTCTATCTCGACATGAGCGATCTGCCGAAGGCCGAGGAGCAGCTATCGAAGCTCTCGAAAATCTGCGGTCCGCGTTGCGCCGAGTATCGCGAGCTGCAGGAAGCAGTCGCGAAATTCAAGTCCGGCCAGCCGAAGAGCTAGGCCAGCACCTTCTCGGGATCCGGCACGGCCGCGGCGCGCGCGATCGCCCGCACGGCGAGCCGCTCGCTGCGCCCGCGGATTTCGACCAGCTCCATCGGGAATTCGGCCAGGTCCACGCCCGCCGCCTCGGCGACGGGCTCCGATACGACCAGCTCCGCCTCGAACTCCTTTGTGAGCCCTTCGAGCCGGCTCGCGGTATTGACGGTGTCGCCGATCGCGGTCAGGGACACGGCGCGCGCATAGCCCATCTCGCCGACGATCGCCGGACCGACATGGATGCCGATGCCGATCCGCAGCGGTTTGTCGAGGTCGTGCGTCAGCGTCTCATTAAGCTCCGCCAGCACCTTGCCCATGCTGCGGGCGGCCGCGAGTGCCTGACGCGCACCTTGCCTAGCCCCGCCCTCGATGCCAAACAGCGCCATGACGCCGTCGCCGATGAACTTGTCGATATGGCCGCCGGCCTGCTCGATCGCCTGGCCCATGGCGGCGAAATATCGGTTGAGCACGAACACGATGTCGTAGGGCAGCTTATGCTCGGCGATTGCTGTGAAGCCGCGCAGATCGGCGAACAGGATCGCGATCTCCTTCTCGTGCCCCTGCAAGTGCGAGGAGCGCGCGAAGCCCGCGCGCGGCCCCGCAGCAGGCGGCAGCAGCGGCGCCACGGCCAGCTCCACGCGCGGTCGGGTCTGACAGGCGAGGCGCACGTTCGGCGGCGCGCCGACCCGCCGCAGCACCGCTTGCTCATCCGATGAAGGCGGCGGCAGCTGCTCCAGTCCGCGGCTGATGCGCACCCGGCAAGTCGAACAACGGCCGCGCCCGCCGCAGACCGAAGCGTGCGGAATGCCGGCGGCCTGGCTCGCCTCAAGGATCGACATGCCGGGCGTGATCCTGACCTCCCTGCCGCCCGGATAGATCAGACGGACCAGTCCGCGACGGCGCTCCACCCAGGAGCGGACGAGGCGCGCGGCCAAGGTCGCGGCGAGCAGGAAGAAGAAGGCGTTGACGATCCGGTCCTCGACCGCAGCCATTTGTGCGACAGCCTCGCGGCTCGGCGCTCTGATTTCGGTCGCCGCCATACGCAGCCAGTCCGGATCGCGGGCAAGCTCCATGACGTCGCGGCCGGCGACGTAGAAGCCGAGCAGGGCGAGGACGGGGACCAGCAGCGCGCCGGCGAACAGGACGAATTGAAGCCGGCGGTAGATCGGCTTCAGCCGCAGCCAGAACCATAATCCGATGCAGCCATGAACCCACGCGACCACCAATGCGACCGCCTGCTGTGCGCCACCCGCCGGGTTCACGTGCCACAGCACCAATAGCACGTAAGTATATGAATCGTTGAAATCAAAGAGCGTCGACGCGACCCGGGTACCGAGCACATGCTTAGCCAGCAGCGGCACGATGGCGAGGCCGAGGACCAGCTGCAGGGCCTCGGAGGCGCGCATGCGCAGAAGCTGCCGCCGCTGGTAGACCGCCCACACGGCCAGCAACAGGTGCGTGGCCAGGGCCGCGTAGAGCAGGAAAGACAACGGCGGAAACCGCCAGAACCACAGGAACCAGATCCGGGTGGTCTCGAGCGCCTGCAGCGAGATCAGGCCGAACGCATGGTTCAGAAAATGCGTGAGAACGTAAGAGAACAGCACAAGGCCGCTGATCAGCCGCGTCTTGCGCACTAGGAAAGGCAGGGAGCTCATGCGATCAGCGCTGCTGTTGCCGCCGCCATGCTTCAGCCCGACGCAGTCCTTCCGCTTGCTGCACGGGCGTCATCGAGCGGATGATCGCCTGCCGGGCCTGTTCGCCTTCGCGCCGGCCGCCCATGCTGGCCAGGGTGAACCATTTATAGGCCTCCGGCAGGTCCCGCGCGACGCCTTCGCCGCGCGCATAGAGCCGGCCGAGATTGTACTGCGCAGCGGGATCGCCGCGCTGCGCCAACGGCGCCCAGTAGCGAATGGCCGCCGCGAAGTTCCGCTGCGAGTAGGCGCGGAGGCCCTCCTGGAGGTCCGAGGCGGGCGCGCTTTGCGCCAAGCCATTCCGCGCGGCCATGAGGGACGCCGTGGCCGCGCCGCAGAGTAGCGCGCGTCGCGACGCACCCCCGGGCGGACTCATGGGGTGTTCCTGCCGGCTGCTTGCGACAGCAGCTCCCGCAAGGTTTCGAAGGGCAGCAACACGCAGGTATGCCGGCTGGCGTAGTCGTGGACAGGAGAGAAGGACTCGAGACCGGGCCAAAGCGCCGGGTCCTTCCGGCCCGTCTCCAGCAAGGCACGCACGCCGCGCTCGGCGGCTTCGATGTCGGCTGCGGTCTTGCCGATCGCCTGCGCGCCGATCACCGATGCTGCCGCCTCGCAAAGCAGGCAGCCGCGGACGCGATGCGCGAGCTCGGCGATTCGCGCGCCATCGAGCCGGATGTCCAGAGTCACGCGGTCGCCGCAGAGCGGGTTGTCGCGCGTCAGGCTCGCATCGGCCGGCTGGAGGCGGCCGGCGCGCGTCGCTGATTTCGCGAGCGCCACAATGGCGTCCTGATAGAGCTCGGTCATGAGCGCGCCAGGCGGTGGATCGCGCGATCGAGGCCGCCCAGCAAGGCTTGGACATCTTCCTCGCTGTTGTACAGCGCGAAGCTTGCGCGCACGGTGCCGGCCAGCCCCAGCCGGTCCATTAGCGGCTGCGCGCAATGGTGCCCGCCGCGCATCGCAACGCCGTCCGCGTCGAGGAGCTGGCAGATGTCATGCGGGTGGATGCCGGCGACGTCGAACGAAATCACCGGCATCCGCTGCTGCAGCCCGGTCGGGCCGATCACGCGGACCCGCGACGGCAATCCGTCAAGCACGCGTTGCGTCAGCCGCATCTCGTGGCCGGAGATTGCCGGCCAATCGAGCTTCATCAGCCAGTCAAGCGCAGCGCCAAGCCCGATCGCCTGCGCGACGGGCGGCGTGCCGGCCTCGAACTTGTGCGGCGGCGGTGCGTAGGCAGTGCGCTCCATCGTCACCGTGCGGATCATCTCGCCACCACCCATGAATGGCGGCATCTCCTCGAGCAGCGCGCGTCGCGCCCACAGCGCGCCGATGCCATGCGGCGCGAACGCCTTGTGCCCGGAGAAGGCGTAGAAGTCGACGCCTAAAGCCGGGACGTCGATCGGACCGTGCGGTGCCCGTTGCGCGCCATCGAGCAGGATTCTCGCGCCGACCGCCTTCGCCGCGGCCCGGATCGAACCCAAGTCCG
The DNA here is from genome assembly GCA_036260035.1 of Alphaproteobacteria bacterium. Taxonomy (GTDB): domain Bacteria; phylum Pseudomonadota; class Alphaproteobacteria; order CACIAM-22H2; family CACIAM-22H2; genus DATAAP01. The sequence goes on from DATAAP010000360.1 coordinate 3,587, forward strand.
TCACGCCGCCCGTCACGTTGGAGGCGTGCGTGACCGCGATCAGCCGGCACTTCGCGGTGACGATCTCTTCGAGGCCGTCGAGATTCAGGCTGCCGTCATCGCGGACCGGCAGCACCTTCAGCACCACGCCTCGGCGATCGCGCAGCAGCTGCCAGGGCACGATGTTGCTGTGGTGCTCGAGCTCGGAAATGACGATCTCGTCGCCCGGCGCAAGGAGCTCGCCATAGCTGCGGGCGACCAGGTTGATGGCGCCGGTCGTGCCTCCAGTGAAGACGATCTCCGCCGCCGGCACGTTGAGATAATGGGCCACCGTGTGGCGGGCGGCGGCATAGGCCGCCGTGGCTTCTTCTGCGAGGCGGTGCACGCCGCGCAGCACGTTCGCGCGCGAGGTGGTCTCGAAGCGATGCACGGCGTCGAGCACGAACTCAGGCACCTGCGCTGTGGCAGCGTTGTCGAGGTAATGCAGGGGCGCATTGCCGATCCGGCGCGACAGGATTGGGAACTGCGCGCGGATAGCGGCGAGATCGAAGCTCATGCCGAAGCCTTCGCGTCCGCCCGCAACGCCGCGAGCGCATCGGGCGTGTCGACGTCGAGCAGCACGCCATCGTCGGGCATCTCGACTTCGCAGACCTGCTCGGCGTGCTGGCGGATCAGCCCGCGCGCACCCGTGTCGCCTTCGAGCGCGCGCATTTCCGGGAAGAACCGCGACGACCACAGCACCGGGTTGCCACGCTTGGCGCGCCAGGTCGGCACGCAGATGGTGCGGCCTTCGTCCGGATTGAACGCGGCGATCAGGCGATCGATATGCGTCGCCGTGACGCGCGGCATGTCGCCGAGCAGAAAGACGGCGCCGTCGACGTCCGGCGGCAGCGCGCCGATGCCCGCGCGGACCGAAGCCGACAACCCATCGGCGAAGGCGGGATTCTCGACGATCGTCACATTTTGTCCGCCGAGCGCCTGTCGCACGCGCGCGCTGTCGTGCCCCGTCACGACGAATACTGGACCGGCCTGAGAGCCGAGTGCTGCATCGACGGCGCGCGCGATCATCGTCTGGCCTTCGACCTCGGTCAGCAACTTGTTCGCCGGTGCCATCCGGCTGGAGCGGCCAGCCGCGAGGATCACCGCGGCGATCTTCGGGGCGCGCGGCACGGCGCTCGGCTCCGGGGAAGCGGTCCGCCGCGGGAGCGGGCGCGTTGCGATCTCCGTCAGCAGGCCTCCCACGCCCATGCGCATGATGTCGGTTCGCGACACGGGCAGATCGGCGAGCAGCCGCTGCAGCACCCAATCGAACCCGTTGAGCTTCGGCGAGCGCGCGCATCCGGGCAGGCCAAGCACCGGCATGGCGCCGATGCGGCCGAGGAGCAGAAGGTTTCCGGGATCGACCGGCATGCCGAAATGGAGCACCTCGCCACCGGCGCGCTCGACGGCCGCAGGAATTGCGTCGCGGCGGTCGACGATCGCAGACGCGCCGAGGACGAGGATCACGTCACAGCCGCGCGCGCGGAATGAATCGATCTGCGCGGCGATCGCGGCCTGATCGTGATCGCAGACGGCATCGGCGACCAGCTGGCTGCCTAGTGCTGCGATCCGGGCGTTGGTCGTCGCGACAGTGTTCGCAATGACGCTCGGCTTCACGCTGGCGAGGCGGGTCTGGATCAGGCCTACGGCCTTGCGTGCAAACGGGGCGATTCGCACGGCAGAGGCGCCGAGGGATACGCATTTCTCGACGGACGCGGCCGGTGCTGCGAACGGGATGACCTTGATCGTGGCGACCATCTGCCGCGGCTCGACGAGCGTGTAAGGGGCGAGTGTTGCGACCGTGATCGCCTCATCGACCAGATTGAGCCGCTCCACGCGTTCAGCATCGATCACCGCCAGACCGTGGCGTGCCGCGTAGAGGTTGGCGCGGCCGGTGAAGGCGGCGCTCACGACCAGATGGTCGCCCGCCAGCGCGCGCGAAATCGCCGCCGCGGCTGCATCCTCCCCAACGTCGTCAGGCTCGAGCCGCGCCGCGATAACTGCGCGGATGCCGGCCGCCTGCAAGGCGGCGATGTCTTCAGCCGAGAGCAGGCGGCCTTTCTTGAGCGTGCCCGCGGCAACGCGGTGGCTGTGGGCAAGGATCGCGCCCACCGCGTCGGCGACCGGGATCTCGCCGAACTTCACGCTTCGCCTCCCTGGCGCCGCTGCTGGGTGATCTGGGCCATGATCGACACCGCGATCTCGGCCGGCGAAACCGCGCCAATGGCGATGCCGACAGGCCCGTGAATGCGCGCGAGGTCGCTGTCGGAAAACCCGGCGCGGCGCAGACGCTCGAGCCGCGCTGCGTGCGTTTTCTTGCTGCCCAGCGCCCCCACATAAAAGGCGGGCGAGCGCAGCGCAGTTTCGAGCGCCGGGTCGTCGATCTTCGGATCGTGGGTGAGGGTGACGATCGCGCTGCGCGCATCCGGCCTTAGGCGATGCAGCGCTTCGTCTGGCCACTCGCTCGTCACGTCGAGTCCTGCGAAGCGGTCGCCGCCGGCGAAGCTGCGGCGCGGGTCGATGACGGTCACGCCGTAGCCGGTAAGCTGCGCCACCTTCGCGAGCGGCTGGGCGATGTGCACCGCGCCGATGACGAACATGCGCGGCGGTGGGTTGTAGACGTGGACGAACACCTCGCCGGCAGGCGTGCTGAAGCTCATATTGCGGTCGGTCTTCAGCGCCTGCGCCGCAGCGGCGAGCATATCGACGTCGAGGCAAAGCTCGCCGATGGTCTCGTCCGCAAAGATCAGCCGCTGCTGGCCGGACCGCAGGTTTGTCGCCAATGCGACCGGGCGGCCGGCCCTGCGTGCGGCCATCAGCGCATCTAGGATGTCCTGCTTCATTCGAGCTTCTCGACGAAGACCTGCACCTTGCCGCCGCAAGCGAGCCCGACTTCCCATGCCTGCTCATTGGTGACGCCGAACTCGAGCAGGCGCGGGCGGCCGGTCGCGATGGCGTTCTGCGCTTCCTTGATGACGGCCCCCTCGATGCAGCCGCCGGAGACCGAACCGATGAAGTTGCCATCGGCGTCGACCGCGAGCTGGCTGCCAGTCGGCCGCGGGCTCGAGCCCCAGGTCGATACGACAGTCGCGATCGCCACCTGCCGGCCGCTCTCGCGCCATTGCGCGGCCTGGCCCAGGATGTCTTCGCTGTCGATCATGCGGCGGTCCTCATGCGGTGGCTGCGCGGCGCGTCGTCCAGGGCGCGCGCCAGCGCTTCCAGGTTTTCGATATTATGCGCCGGACGGAAGTCGTCGACATGCGGCAGGATCGCTTTCATGCCCAGCGATTTCGGCTCGAAGCCGGCGTAGCGCAAGAGCGGGTTCAGCCAGATCAGCCGGCGGCACGACTTAGAGATCCGCTCCATCTCACGGCCAAGGCCGGCGCCTGCGTCGCGGTCGAGCCCGTCGCTGATGAACAGCACCACAGCGTTCTGCGCGAGCACTCGACGCGCCCAGTGCCGGTTGAAGTCGGCGAGGCAGGTGCCGATGCGCGTCCCGCCCGACCAGTCCTGCACGGCGGCCGCGACCTTCGCCAGAGCCCGGTCGACATCCTTGTCGCGCAGCTGGCGGGTGATATTGGTGAGCCGCGTGCCGAACAGGAAAGTCTGCACGCGGTCGCGGTCGTTGGCGATTGCATGCAGGAAATGAAGGAACATGCGCGAATAGCGCTCCATCGAGCCGGAGATGTCGCACAGCACGACCAGCGGCGGCGGCCGCAGCCGACGCTGCCGGAATCGCAGCGCAATGACATCGCCGCCCGAACGCGCGGTCGCGCGCAAGGTCGCCCGCAGATCGGCATGCGTGCCCGTGACATGCGGGGCGAAGCGCCGCGTCGGATACTCGCCGATCGGCAGGCGCAGGCGCGCCAGCATCCGCTTGGCCGCGGCGATCTCTTCTGCCGACATCTGCTCGAAGTCCTTGGTCTGCAGGATCTCGCGCTCGGACACGGTCATGGCGGCGTCGATCTGCTCTTCGGTTTCTTCGGTCGGCTTCGGTCTGGGCGGAGTCCCGGCCTGCAGCGCTTCGGCGAGGCGGCGGCTGATCTCCGGCCGCGGCGCTGCTGCGTCCTGGCGCGCCTGCGGTAGCAGCATCGCCATCATGCGCTCGGTGAGCTGCGGATCGCGCCAGAACAGGCGGAAGGCCTGATCGAACATCTCGCGCTGATCGTGCCGGTTCACGAAGACGGCGTGCAGAGTCCAATAGAAATCGGTCTTGTTCGTGAGGC
>DATAAP010000361.1:0-13185 GCA_036260035.1 Alphaproteobacteria bacterium
TTCGTAGCGGTAATTGCTCCCGCGCTCGCCGACGAATCCGAATTCTGCCGCCAGCTCTCCGTCGCGGTCGCAGCACAGCCGGACAAGTTCCGTAGCCTGCGGACCGACCGCTTCGACAACGTGCTCGAATCCTTCGAGACCGATCTGCTGCTGCCCGGCTTCGAGACCTGCCGGATCGACGCTATTTCGCCCGGGTACTTCTGCATGGCGCGCGGCCTCAGTAACGAGGCAGGCGACGAGCTCGCCGGCGAGCTCGTGCAGCGCGTCCACTCCTGCTATCCGCACGTTCGCGCCGAGCGGGCGGTCGACCCGGCCTCCCCCGTGCAGCGCACCGTGACGGATTGGTTGTTCGAGAACGGCGCGCGCATCCGCATCGTGCGGCGCGTCTACCGGGATCATCTCGGCTCGGTGTTCATCTACGTGCGCTAGAGCGCGGCGGCGCGTCAACTACTTCCAGTAAAGACTCCGCACTACAGGCGGGAATTAGAAGCGCGCACCCCCAAGGCTCGAAGACTCGCCAAATGCTGTCGGCCCTTCACCACTCGTAAATCGTTGCGGGTCGAAACTTGCTGCATGAACACAGCATGCGACCGCATCGCACGATTGATCCGCGACCGCCGCGGGGCCCTGCTTGCGACGACGGCATTGGCCCTGCCCGTGATCGCGGGATTTGCCGGCCTCGGCGTCGAGGTCGGCATGTGGTACAGCGACAAGCGCGACCTGCAGACCGCCGCGGACGCCGCGGCACTGTCCGGCGCGTTCGAGCGCGTGCGCGGCAATCCGAACGGGCTGCAAAGCGCCGCGCGTCACGAGGCGCAGCGCAACGGTTTCCAGATCGGCGGCCCGAACACGATCGCCGTGAACAATCCTCCGCTCTCCGGCAGCCGCGCCGGCGAGACCACGGCTGTCGAGGTCGTGCTGACGCGCCCGCACAGGCTGCTGTTCTCGACCCTGCTGCTCTCGGACGATATGACGATCGCGGCGCGCTCAACCGCTGCGGTCGACACGACCGGCGAAGCCTGCGTGCTGGCGCTTGACCGCACGGCTAACCGTGCGCTCAACAACCAGGGCAGCTCCACGGTGCTCATGGACGGCTGCGTGATGGCGTCCAATTCGATCGCGCCGGACGCCATCTATCTCGGCGGCAGCACGACCGTGAACGCCTTCTCGCTGTGGACGAGCGGCGGCCTAGTAAATGGCGGTTCAGGCAACGTGACGCTGGCGCGGCCGGCAACGACGCACGCCTGGGATCTCGACGATCCTCTGGCCGATTTCGATATGGGCGCGGTTCCCGCTTGCAGTCCCAATCCGCCCTACGAAACCAGGTACGGCAGCGGCGCGCGCACAATAGAGCCCGGCGTCTATTGCGGCGAGCTGAAATTCAATGCTGGCGCGGACATCACGATGAAGCCTGGCCGGTACTACGTTGCCGATGGCGACTTTCACGTCAACGGCTCCGCGAGAGTTCGGTGCGACTGCCCCAATCCCGAAGACGGGGTCACGATCATCCTGACGAAGAAGAACACCTCGACGATCGGCAGAGTCGATATTCGCGCCGGCGCCGATGTGCAGCTCCGTGCGCCGTCCGACCCCACGAATCCGTTCCGTGGCGTACTCTTCTATCAGGACCGTACAGCTCCGGTGAACACGACGGGCGTCCATCAGTTCAACGGCGGCGCCACCATGAGGCTCGAGGGCAGCATCTACATGCCCCAGCAGGGCGTAGAGTTCTCCGGCAACAACTCGGCCTCCAAGACCTGCACGCAGATCATCGCGCGCACCGTCTCATTCACTGGCAACGCTTATATCGACAACACCGCCTGCCAGGCCGCGGGCGTGCAGCCCGTGACAGTAACTCAGGCGCGACTGGTGGAGTGAGCGATGCGCTCGGCGTGCATTCGGATCGTCCACGACCGCGCCGGCAACACGCTGGTCGAGTTGGCGCTGATAGTCCCCGTCTTGATCGCGATCGCGCTTGCCATCATCGATTTTGGCCGGGGCGCGCATGCCAGCATGTCGCTGCGCAGCGCAGCACGGGTTGGCGCCGAATACGTGTCGCGGACCGGCGACGTCGACGCGGTCACCACAGTGGTGGCCAATGCCGCCAATCTCGACGTGGAGAAGCTCGTCGTGACGCCGGTGGTGTTCTGCGAATGCGACGGCGGCGTCGCCCAGACCTGCGGCACCTTCTGTCCCGACGGGACGGCTGCGCGGCGCTTCATCTCGATCACAGCCAGGCAGCCCTTCTCGACCCTCGTGCCCTACCCGATGATCGACTCGCCGCTGCAGCTCAGCGGTAGCGCGACCCTGAGGGTGCAGTGATGTACGCTGGCATCCTGCAGCTTGCACGCGACCGGCGCGGCGCCTCGACCATCGAGCTTGCCTTCGCATTGCCGGTGTTCGTGGTCCTGCTGATCGGCATCTTCGAGTTCGGCCGCCTGTTCCTGACCTGGTCGACGATCCAGTACGCGGCAGAGCAGACGGGCCGCTTCGCCATGAGCAGGCCCAACGCGACGGCGCCGGAGCTCACGGCGTTCCTCAAGGAGCATATTCACGGTGTCGCCCGAAGCAGCGTGGTGATCAGCGTGACACCGGAAACCGAAGCCGGCGTCCCCTACATGGTGATCGTCGCCCGGGTCAATTTCTCGTTCATCGGCCTCTTTCCGATCGGCCCGATCGATCTCGAGGGCCGCTCGCGCGTGCCGACTGTGGCATGACGCCGCCGCGCCCTGAGGCACGGCGGCTGAGACCATCAGACCTCGATCGGCAAGTCGGGCGTTGTCGGCGTGTCCGGCGTGCCGGCATCCGAAGCCGCATCCTTGCGCGCCTTCGCGATCTCTGAAACGAGCTTGCCGAACTGCACCTCGCCGGACTCGCCAAGACCAGCACGCGCTTGGAAGGCGGGCGAGTCCGCCGCCTTCCCCTTGCCGTTCTCCAGCGCGCGGGGCTGCGTGTAGTGAAAGCTGTGCACGGACGGGTTGGAATCGACTTTCATCGTTGAAGCTCCTTCTCGTTGCTTGGCGCGGCGGCCGTTGCACGCTTTATGCCGCCACTCTTTCTCAATCCCCTTCGCGGCTTCGCCGCCCAAGGCGCATGCCACCCGGGAGGATTTGCCGGCGCGCCGCTCATGTCGCGACGCCAGCCTTGCGCAGATGCGCCTTGCGGATCTCCTCGCGCCGCGCGGCGAAGGCATCGGCCACTTCCTTGCCGCCGAGCAGGTCGCCCTTGTCGTCGCGCAGCTTCGCCTCGAGCTCCGCGAGGGTCCGGCGCTCGGCTGCTAGGTCATCGCGGCAGAGCGGCTTGCTGCTCTTGAGCTCGCGCTTGAGCCGATCGAACAGGACGCGCCGGCATGCGGTCAGTCCGTGCTTCTGCATCAGCCCAATCAGCAACTTGAGGCTTTCCGAAGCCCCCGGGGGCGGCGCCTGCAGGCGGCCAAGGGCGAGGTCGGCGAGCAAAGCGAGCGCCGTACCGAGGCTGGCATGTGAGCCGAGCAGCTCCTGCACCATCACCCCCGACCCGAGCACGTCGGCAATGACGCCGTCGAGTCGGTCGACACCATCGGCGTCGACGTCGTCGCTGAACAGCTCGGCGAGCTGTTTGAGCTTCTGGCCCCAGCTCTGCGATCCCGCCAGATAGTTGGCCAGCGACATCATGATCATGTAGCCGCGCTCGGCCGGCTCGAAACGCGCCTCGGCGCGCCGGCACAGCAGGCCGAACTGGCTGGCTTCGAGGATCGGCAGGCGCTTGCGTTCGGCGAGCGTGTCGCGCGCCAGCATCTTCGCCTCGTCGACGAGCCGGTGCAGCGCGTTGACGCGCTCCTTGACGTTGCCGAGCCCGGCATTGGCCTGCGCCTGGCCGATCTGGAAGACCGCGCCGGAGATCAGGTTGCCCGTGGCGTCTAGCTTCTTGATGTAGCTGTAGTTGTGCAGCAGCTCCGACGGCGTGATGACGAGCTTGTCGAGGAACTCACGGAACACGCGGCCCATCAGCACGCGCGCCTCGAGCGCGAAGAAGTCACCGAGCGTGTCGCACGGCGGTGCCGCGCGGATCGAGGCCGACAGGCTGATCTCCTTTTTGCCCTTGGGTGGGCGCGCCTGCTCGAACACCGCCTTCTCGGTGGTGAAGCCGGTCTTCATCGACCGTTGGCGCATCACTTTGACCTGCTCGGTCTTCTCCTCGAGCAAGAGCTGGCGCGCGCGCTCGATGGCGAGTTCCTCGTCATCCATCACGCAGTCGATCACCCAGCGCTTGTCGTAGAACGACATCACCTCGTACGTGATGGTCCGGCCGGGCGGGTTCCCGCCGCTGACGCTTTGAATGAGTCTGCCGAACATCAGCTTTTCTCCCCCGGGGCCGAGCGCTCGGCCGGCTTCCAGGCGCGCACGCGCTGCATCGCCGCCGCGATATCGCCCGGGGTCATGTCCTTGGCCAGCTCGCCGCGGTCGCGTGCCGCGTCGCGCTTCACTTCGCCATTGCCGCGCTGCGTTGCCAGCGTCAGCCAGGCATAGGCCTCGATGTTGTCCTCGATTGAGCGGGTCGTCGTGAGCTTGACGCGGCCGATGCGGTAGAGCGCGGCCGGCTGCCCAGCGTCCGCGGCGCGCTTGAACCACGCCCAGGCCTGCTTCTGGTCCTGCGGGAAGCCGGTGCCGGACATCAGCCGCTCGCCATAGAGGTACTGCGCGTCGGGATTGCCGAGATTGGCCGCGCGCGCAATCAGTATCGCGGCGCGCAAGGGATCCTTCGTCACGCCGCGGCCGGTGTCATAGAGCTCGGCGAGATCGAGCATGGCCTGCTCGAACTCCAGCTCGGCGGCGCTGGTCAGCCACTTGAGCGCCTCATCCTTGTCCTGCTTGACGCCACGGCCGAAGGCATAGGCACGCGCCAGCGCGTACTGCGATTCCGGATGCTTCTTGGCGGCGGCAAGGTTGTACCAACGCACCGCTTCCTTGGGATCAAGTGCGATCGGGCCGAGGCCGCTATCGGACATCTGGCCGAGCAGGTACTGGGCGCGGGGATCACCGGCATGGCCGGGACCGAGGAGCTGCAGATAGGCATCGTTATAGTTGCCGCTCTTGAAGGCGGCCTCGCCGGTGCGGAAATCGGCATATGCTGCGCCCGCCGCGAGCGCGAAGACGATGGTCAGGGCAAGGCGGATGGCTATCACGGTCCCGTCCGGCGGCGAGATTACCGACTTGCCACGGTAATCTTGTTTCGCCAAGAATCGGTTAACCGGAGCTTTCTTCGAGCCCAGCGCCGCGGCGCGCACGAGGAGGCGTCCGATGGACGCACCCTGCGCGAGGTCACGCACAATCGCAGCCGCAAGAACGGCCGCGACGGTAAGGGCGAGAATTGAGGCAACCAGCAGAAAAGCACCCGTCGCGATAGAGGTGAACCGGCCAAGGCGCGACTGCCCAATGACGAACCGGCCGTGCAGCTCCTCGAGCCTAAGCCGCCAGTCAGCCGGCTCCATGCCGGTCCATGCGCTTGCATTGATCACCCGCTCGCCGATGACGGGATCACGCCAACTGTTGGCGGTGTCGGTCGGCTCCGAGGTCATCGGGATTGGGAAGTCCTGAAGTGGCCACCTATTTTGGCACGAAAACGATTAACGTCACGTTCGCGCAGCCACTGCCTCGATCTCGATGAGCCAGTCGGAGCTGGCGAGCCCCGCGACGACGACCAGGGTCGATGCCGGCCGCGCATTGCCGATGTACTTGTCGCGCGCGGCGCGGACCGCCGGAATATCCCGGGCATTGCAGACATAGGTCGTGAGCTTGACGAGGTCGTCCATGCCCATGTCCGCTGCCTTCAGGATGTTGGCGATGTTCGCCCAACAGGCCTCGGCTTGGGCGACGGCGCCCTTCGCCACCTTGCCGTCGGGCAGCAGGCCGACCTGGCCCGAGATGTGCAGCCAGCGCGCATTGGGCTTCGTCTCGATCCCATGGCTGTAGCTGCTCGCCGGCGCGGCGACAGTGGCCGGGTTGTGCATCGTATGCATTTGCGGACTCCCTTGTGGTGATGGGACCGCAATCGTTGCACAGCGCCCACACCCGGCCAAGCTGCGGCCATTGCCAATCGGACATGGGTCGGCCTATCTCTCACGCATGACCCGACCCATCCACATCATCGGCGGCGGCCTTGCCGGCGCCGAGGCGGCTTGGCAGGCGGCGCGGGCCGGCGCATCCATCGTGTTGCACGAGATGCGCCCCGAGCGCCGCACCGAAGCCCATGTCACCGACCGGCTTGCGGAGCTGGTGTGCTCCAACTCCTTCCGCTCCGACGACGCGCAGACCAACGCCGTCGGCCTGCTGCATGCGGAGCTGCGGCGTTGCAACTCCCTCGTCATGCGCGCAGCCGATGCGCACAAGGTGCCGGCGGGCGCGGCGCTCGCAGTCGACCGCGAAGGATTTGCTGAGGCGGTTTCGCATGCGATTGCGACGGAGCCGCTGATCACGGTCGTGCGCGAGGAGATCGCGGGCCTGCCGCCAGCGGACTGGGACAGTGTGATCGTCGCCACCGGCCCCCTCACCTCGCCCGCGCTGGCCGAGGCGGTCGGGCGCCTGACAGGCGAAGACTCGCTTGCATTCTTCGATGCGATCGCGCCGATCGTCTATCGAGAGACGATCAATTTCGACAAAGCGTGGTTCCAGTCCCGCTACGACAAGGCAGGACCCGGCGGCGATGGCGCCGACTATGTCAACTGCCCGCTCGAACGCGACACCTATGAATCCTTCATCGACGCGTTGCTCGCGGGCGAGAAGACCGAGTTCAAGGAGTGGGAGAGCACGCCCTATTTCGAGGGCTGCCTGCCCATCGAGGTCATGACGTCGCGCGGCCGAGACACGCTTCGTTTCGGCCCGATGAAGCCGGTCGGCCTCATCGACCCGCGCACCGGCAAGCGGCCGTGGGCGGTGGTGCAGCTGCGTCAGGATAACGCGCTCGGCACACTGTTCAACATCGTCGGCTTCCAGACGAAGCTGAAGCACGCCGAGCAGAAGCGCATCTTCCGCATGATTCCCGGCCTCGAGCGCGCAGAGTTCGCACGGCTCGGCGGCCTGCACCGCAACACCTTCATCAACTCGCCGAAACTGCTTGATGGAACCCTGCGGCTGAAAGCGGAACCGCGTCTGCGCTTCGCTGGCCAGATCACTGGCGTCGAGGGTTATGTCGAGAGCGCCGCGATCGGCCTGCTCGCCGGCCGCTTCGCGGCAGCGGAGCGGCGCGGCACGGCACCGGACCTCCCGCCGCCGACAACGGCGCTAGGCGCGCTCCTCAACCACGTCACCGGCGGCGCGGACGCAAGGACCTTCCAGCCGATGAACTGCAATTTCGGCCTGTTTCCGCCGCTGCCCGAAGATTCGCAGCGCGACGCCAAGGGCCGCCCGCGCGTGCGCGGCGACGATCGCAAGCAGCTCATGAGCGTACGCGCGCTCCGCGATCTGGATACGTGGCTAGGGAAAACGATGGCCGCTGCATAGCAGGCCTGCGCGCAAACGAGTCAATCGTACCCATATGCCCGCGGCCCGCCCCTCTTTGGGCACGCGACGAGCCATACCGCTCTTTTCTACGGTTGGCGTCCACTCAGGGGAGCCGCCCCGCTCGTCCCTGAACGGGCCATCAGCAGGGTCGCGCTCCGTGGCACAGCGACCCTCCTGGTGTGCGCCGACCCCTCTGCCTAGACCTATCCGATTTCATGAACGATCGCCGCGTAATGGCATGCTGCGCCGGCGAGGACGAACCCATGCCAGATGGCGTTTTGATAAGGCAGGCTCTCCCACAGATGGAACACGACCCCAATGGTGTAGAGGATCCCGCCTGCGGCGAGCAATGCCAACGCGCCGGGCGACACCGCCAACATGAGCGCATCGAGCACGGCAAGCACGCTCCAACCCAGCAAGAGGTACAGTGCGATCGACGTTCTCTCGAGCATTCCTGGTCTAAGAAACTTCATGGCAACGCCGAGCATAGCGAGCGTCCACACCCACGCTAGGAGGACGATGCCACGAGAGCCGAGCAGCCCATTGACCGCGAATGGCGTGTACGTGCCTGCTATGAGCAGGAAGATCGCCGCATGATCGAAGCGGCGGAACAGCGGCTTGTGGCGGGAGGCTCCGCACAGGTGATACAGCGCAGAGCATCCGATCATCGCAAGCAAACCGATGCCGTAGGCAATAAGGCCGGTCAATACCTGCGGGTTGCCATGACGCGCGTTCCAGAGGAGTGCGAAGACCGCGACCGGGGCAGCTGCGATGGCTATCCAGTGCAGCCAGCGATCGAAGGCCTGTTCGCGGGAACGGCAATCTCGTAGCGGGCCGGTCATCTCGTCCGCGACGCTCTACGTGATTCGGCAGGAGGGCCGTGGGCGATACTGCGTAACGATGAGGTACTCGTCCAGCGCCCAGGTGCGCAGCATGGCTGTTGCCTCAGCGGCCGCAAGCAACTGGATGATTCGGCATTCGACAATCGCGAATGCCTCTTTCGCGCAGAGTTCCCAGCTCAGGCGTCGCTGCCGGCCTCGATCGTCTCGTCGTCCTCAATCACATCCTGATCGACGTCCGCGGTATCGGGTTCACCCGAATGCACAGGCAATTCCTCAGGCGCTGCCGATGGGCCTGCTTGAACGGGAAGGCGGCTTCTGCGCCGCGGCCTGCCGTCCGATTTCAGAAGCACGGATGGCTGGTAGAACGCGCCACATTTCGGACAGGTGACCGGGCTGCGCTGCATGTCGTAGAACGGAGCCTGACATCCGGAGCACACGCATTTCTGGCCCCATTTTGGATTAGCCATCAAGCCGCCCGCAGGTGCAAGTCACGACGCATAGCCTATGACTCCGAAGAGTCTCGCGTGCTCGGCGCCGACGGAGCTGAGGACTCGTCGCGACCCTCAGCCTTGCGCTGTTCGCGTTGCGCACGCCGCTCGGCCTGCAGGCGCTCCCGCTCGGCGCGCTCGTAACGGTAATTCGGCTTGCGTGCCATCGCGTCGGCTCGGAATCAGCCGCCGCTCGCTAGGTTTTCAGCCGAATACTTGCCGTTCTTTCCCTGGACTCGCTCGTACTGCACGCGCTGGCCTTCATTGAGCGTGCGCAGGCCGGCTTTCTCGACCGCGGAGATGTGCACGAATACGTCGGGCGAGCCGTCTTCAGGCTGTATGAAACCGAAACCCTTGGTCGCGTTGAACCACTTTACCGTACCTGCTGCCATGTTGCCTCCTCGAACCCTCTAGATGTGGATCGTTGTGTGGAATCGTCGGTGCTAAGGACGCAGCCAGCCGTATAGGATCGCGAGAGCGGCTAGAAAGATCGGCACTAGCACCGGCGGCACCATCCACTTACTAATCTGCATTCGAATCTATCTCCTCGGTTGCCGCCCGCCGTGGGGGCTCCTGCGACTGGCCATCAAACACGCTTGATTGGACTCGACCTGCGTAGGCTGCTTTTCACTCCGCTTTAGTGCAGGAACGCGGCGACGATCATCATGAGAATGGCGCCAACGGCGAGCAGGCCTGCCTTCCGGCCATCCAGCGGCATCCAGGCGCCCACCGCCGCTCTCTTGCGTTCACCGGCTGATCGCCTTGCACGCATATCCATCTCGCCGTCTCTTTTTGCTAGGCCGCCGCCGACAGGGCAGCCGAATCGAGAAGCCGCGATACCCGCTTTCTTGCCCACCGTGCATCGACATGCGGGCACCGGCAGAACCAGATCGATACGGCGATGTTGAGCGCGAGCGCGTGGTAGGCGCCACCGCCGTACGCACGCCTATATGCGTCCAGTGCCGCCTGATCCGCCTCGTAGTAGCTCTCAGTCATCGCGCAGCCTCGCACGCCAGGACAGCCGCGAGGGAGATCACCCCTTGATCACGCGCGAAGCTGACGACCGGCCCATCGCCGCATGAAGTGCCGGCTTTGCGGCGGGGGCGGCTTACAGGGCGTATATGCGTATTATTATACGCGTGTTCTGGCCGGAGGCCTAGCGGATACAGCGCACCCCGACCCTGCCCGCCTAACCAGTTTGAACAAGTCGCAGCCATAAGCCACAGGCTTGTTCCCCAGCTACGCATTTCAGCCGCCCTATTCGATCAAACGAAACGTCAGCGGCAATCGCTTCACCCCGCGCAGCACCAGGTTGTCGCTCCAGTCGAGCGGTTCCTCGGCAAGGCGAATGTCGTCGAGCCGCGCCAGCAGCCGCCCGAAGGCGATCTGCGCCTCGAGCCGTGCCAGCGGCGCGCCCACGCAGTAATGCGGGCCATAGCCGAACGCGACATGCGGATTGGGGTCGCGATCGAGCCTCAGCCGGTCAGGATCGGGAAAGACCGCCGGATCGCGGTTGGCGGCGTTGATCATCAGAAACAGGCGGTCGCCGGCACGGATCGTCTTGCCGCCCAGCACCATGTCGCTGCGGGCGACGCGGGTGACGCTCGCTGCCGGCGAGTCGATGCGCAGCAGCTCCTCCACGGCGCTCTCGGCGAGCTCGGGGCACGTGCGCAGCAGCGCCATGGCCTCAGGCTGTTCGATCAGCGCGATCATGCCGTTGCCGATCAGGTTCGCGGTGGTCTCGTGGCCGGCAAACAGCACCAGCACCGCCGTGGCCACCAGCTCGTCCTCCGACAGCGCCCTGCCCGCCTCCTCCGCCGCGACGAGCGCGCCGATCACGTCCGCTTGGTGGGTCATGGTGCGCCGCTGGCGCACGATCGCGCGGAAATAGGCGTCCATCTCGGCGGCGCCACGCGCGGCACGGTCGTATTTGTCCGGCGTCGCCTGGGCGCTGCCGACGAAGGCCGCGAGGTCGTCGGACCAGGCCTTGAACAGGCGGATGTCCTGGTCCGGCACGCCGAGGATGCGTGCGATCACCAGGGCCGGCAGCGGATAGGAGAAGCCGGCGATGAGGTCGACCTTCCCCTCGCCGCCCGGCGCAATCCCGGCGGCGAAGTCGTCGATCAGCCGGTCGACCGTCGCGCGGATCATGCCTGCGAGGCTAGCGATGGCACGCGGCGTGAACGCCTTGTTGATCAGGCCGCGCAGCCTAGTATGCGCCGGCGGATCGACGAAAACCGCCCAGCGCGTTAGCACGCGCTCGAGCCCGCTGAGTTGCTGCCGCTTCTCGGCCGACAAGTTGGCGACGAACGGCGTGATGCGGTCGGCGGAAAGATTCGGATCGAAGAGCGCCGCGCGCACATCCGTATAGCGCGTCAGCACCCAGCCGCGCAGCACCGGGCTCCAATGCACCGGATCGCTGGCGCGAAGCTGCGCGAACGCCGCGTAGGGGTCGGCGGAGACCGACGGCTGACGCGGATCGTAGAGCAAAGTGGCCATTTCTCTCCCCTAATACCGGCCCCGCAGCGATGCCCATAGCAGCCTTGCGGCGCGGTCGCCGGCGGGACGCTGGACTGATGGATCGAACAGCGAAAAGCCGCGCCGTTCAAGCCGGCCGAGATAACGGTCGGCCAGCACCGCCGGTAGCAATGCCGGCACGGCGGTGCGCGGCACGTCGGCGCGGAGCGCCCGCGCCTTGCGCAGATGAACGCGCGCGGCGTCGCCCACCTGTCGCGCCACGACGCGCAGCGGTTCGCCGGCGCGCCCGGCGATCATCGCTTCGATATCGAGGCCCGCCGCAGCGCTCATGTCGCGGGGCAGGAAGATCTGCCGCCGCGACGCATGATACGGCATCGCGCGCAGCAGGCCCGTCAGCGCCCAAGCGATGCCGACGTGCTGCGCCGCCTCCCGTACCGCCGCGCCGCGCTCGCCGAGAAGGTGGAGGGAGAGCTCGATCAGGCCGGACGATGTCGCCTGCGCATACGCCTCCAGCTCTGACAGAGTCTCAGGCGGCTCGTTGTCGAGATCGCGCTCGCGCGCGACCAGCAGCGCCTCGAACGGCCCCTGCGGCAGCGCATGCGCCCGGATCGCGGCGCCTAATGACTGCGCCACCGGATGCTGGCGCAGATCGCCCTGCGGCGCATGCTCGATGACCTCGCGCCACCATTGCAGTCGGATCTGTCCCATCATCGGCTCGCGGACCAGCTCGCGGATGCGGGCGACCTCGACATTGAAGGCGTAGAGCGCGAGCGTGGCCGGACGCGCCGGCGTCGGCATGAAAAGGGCGCAGAGATAACGGTCATGGTCGAACCGCCGCACCTGGTCGGCGCAGTAGCGCGCGGCTTCCTCATCCAGGGCTCCGGTCGCGTCGGCCATTGAAATTCCAAAATGCGGCACCGCGGCGTGCGGAGGTGCCGTGCTATATAGCCCGCGAGAGTCAGCGCGTACAATGAACCCGACCCGCACCGCGGCCACAGAGAATTTTCCGGTCGGCTCCCGCCTGCTGCCGCGCGAGCTGCGCCCTGCCGTGGCCGCTTTCTACGCCTTCGCGCGCGCCGCGGACGAGATCGCCGACGATCCGCTGCTGACACCCGAGGTCAAGCTCGAGATGTTGGATGCGCTCGACCGTGCCCTGACCGGCGATGCGAGCGATCACTCGCACGCCGCCGTGGCACGCGCGGCGGAGCTGCGCGCCGTCTGCGTCGCACGCGGCCTATCGCTCGACAATCCGCGCCATCTGCTGATCGCGTTCCGCGCCGATGCGGTCAACCGGCCGTGCCGGACCTGGAGCGACCTGCTCGCCTATTGCCGCTATTCCGCGGCACCGGTCGGCCGCTTCCTGCTGGAGCTGCATGGCGAGGAACCGACCGCCTATCCGGCGGCCGATGCGCTCTGCGCCGCGCTGCAGATCCTCAACCACATCCAGGACTGCCAGGAGGATTACCGAGCCCTGCAGCGGGTCTACGTGCCGAGGCAGTGGCTCGAGGAGCACGGGATGACCGCGCGCTCGCTGCTCGCACTGCGCGAAACGCCCGATCTGCGCACCATCGTCAACCGCATGCTGGACGGCGTCGATCGCCTGAACGATGCGGCGGCGCCCCTGCCCTCTTTGATCGGGCGCCGCGGCCTCCGCATGGAGGCAGCGGCGATCCTCGCCATCTCGAGCAGGCTCGCGGCGAAGCTGCGCCGCAGGGATCCGTTCGCCGGGCGCGTCGCCTTGAGCGATTTCGAGAGGCTCGGCGCCATGGCTGGCGGCGTCGTGCGCGGCTGGACGCGATGACTGCACCAGGGATCGCCGCCGCCGTGCGCGGCGCGCGCTCGAATTTCTATATAACCATGCGGCTGATGCCGAGGCCGCGGCGTTCCGCGATGTTCGCG
>DATAAP010000362.1:0-12562 GCA_036260035.1 Alphaproteobacteria bacterium
ATCCCGATCCTGGCGATTCCCGTATCGCTGATCGGTACGTTCGCCGTGCTCGCCGCCTTCGGCTTCAGCCTCAACGTATTGACCCTGTTCGGGCTGGTTCTGGCCATCGGCATCGTCGTCGACGATGCGATCGTCGTGGTCGAAAACATCGAGCGCAACATCAGGGAGGGCCTGTCGCCGCGCGATGCCGCGCATGAGACGATGGACGAGGTCGGCACGGCCGTGATCGCGATTGCTGTCGTGCTGTCGGCCGTCTTCATCCCGACAGCCTTCATCCCAGGCATCAGCGGGCAATTTTACAAGCAATTCGCGCTGACCATCGCGGTCGCTACGATCATCTCAGCCTTCAACTCGCTGACCCTCTCCCCGGCCCTCGGCGCCCTGCTTCTTAAGCCGCATGATCCGCATCACCGCCCACGCTTCTTCCTGACGCGCGGGGCGCAGTGGCTTGCTGGCCGGTTCAACGGCGGCTTCGACCGCACCAGCAACCGCTATGCGCGCAGCGTCGGGTTCGTCGCCCGTCGCAAGGCGCTGATGCTGCTCGTCTATGCCGGCCTCGCCGGGCTGACCGTCTACCTAGCGCAGCGCGTGCCAACCGGTTTCATCCCGCAGCTCGACCGCGGCTATGCCATCACGGTCATCCAGCTGCCCGACGGCGCCTCGCTGTCGCGTACCGACGACGTCGTGCGGCGCGCTTCCGAGATCATCAAGTCGACGCCTGGCGTGAAGAACGCCGTCGCGTTTGCCGGCTTCAACGGCGCCACTTTCACCAATGCGGCGAACTCGGCGGTGATTTTCTCTGGATTCATGCCGTTCAAGGATCGTCTGCGCGACAACCAGCCGGCTTCGGCAATCATCGGCCAGCTCTATGGACGGCTACAGGAGATCCAGGAGGCCTTCATCATCACCTTGCCGCCGCCTGCGGTGCCAGGCATCGGCAACAGTGGCGGGTTCAAGATGCAGCTGCAGAACCGCGTCGGCGACGAGATGGTTCCGGTGCTCGGCCTCGCCTACCAGATGATGGGCAAGGCGCAGCAGACGCCGGGAGTCGCTGGCGTATTCACAACCTTCAGCGCAAGCGCGCCGCAGGTCTATCTGGAGATCGACCGCACCAAGGCGCAGATGCTGAATGTGCCGATCGGCAACATCTTCGAGGCGCTGCAGGTCAATCTCGGCTCGGCCTACGTCAACGACTTCAACGCCTTCGGCCGCGTCTTCCAGGTCCGCGCGCAAGCCGATCAGGGCTTCCGCGTCGAGCGCGAGGACATCGCGCGTCTCAAGGTGCGCAGCGCCACGGGGGCACTGGTGCCGCTCGGCACGCTCGTCGACATCGTCGACCGCGCCGGCGCCGATCTCGTGCAGCGGTACAACATGTACGTCTCGGTGCCGCTGCAGGGCAGTGCAGCGCCCGGCAGCTCGGCCGGGCAGGCACTCGACACGATGGAGCGGCTCGCTGCGCAAACGCTGCCGCCCGGCATCTCGTTCGAATGGACGGAGCTGGCGCTGCAGCAGCGCCTTGCGGGAGACACCGCAATCTACATCTTCGCGCTATCCGTCGTCTTCGTTTTCCTCGCCCTCGCTGCGCAGTACGAGAGCTGGAGCCTGCCGCTCGCGATCATCCTAATCGTGCCGATGAGCGTGTTGTCGGCGCTGCTCGGCGTCATGACGCGCGGCGGCGACAACAACATCTTGGTGCAGATCGGCCTCGTTGTGCTGGTCGGCCTCGCGGCCAAGAACGCCATTCTGATCGTCGAATTCGCGCGGCAGATGGAGGCGGAGGGCAAGGACGCGCTGACGGCGGTCGTCGAGGCTTGCCGCATGCGGCTGCGGCCGATTCTGATGACGGCCTTTGCCTTCATCCTCGGCGTGCTGCCGCTGACGATCGCGACCGGGCCCGGCGCGGAGATGCGTCAGGCGCTCGGCACGGCGGTGTTTGCCGGCATGCTCGGTGTGACCTTCTTCGGCCTGTTCCTTACGCCCGTATTCTATCTGACGCTGCGGGCGCTGACCCGCCGCAGAGCCGCGGCACAGCGGGGGCCGGCCGCCGAGCCTGCCGACTGAGTTGGCTTAAGCGTCGCCGACGAGCGCCACGATGATTCCCGTTCCGGCGCAGCTGCGGCACTTGCCCTCGCCCGCACGTCCGGTTCCGCCGCAGGCAGGGCAAACAGCCTCGGCGCTTTGAGCGGTGCCGGTCGGAACCTCGTCGCCGGGATTGACCTTTGTCGGACCGGTCGGCGTCGTCTTTTGCGCTGTCATCCGCCGCCGATTCCTTCGATGATCTTGCCGCTGCCGCCGCAGGTCGGGCAGCGCCCGTCGCGGATGCGGCCCGTACCTTTGCAGTCCGGGCACACGGCTTCGCCGGTGCCGGGCGTGCCGGCGGCGGCTTCGTCGCCCGGGTTGAGCCCTGGCGTTCGGCTCGTCGTCTTCTCGGTTGTTCCCATCGCTCTCCTCCGTCGCTCACGGAAGAGAACGCGCGGCGCCGCAGCACGGCTCCCGACGGCTAGGCCGCCTCCTGCGGCGGAAAGCGTAGCGCCAGTTGCTCGCGGGCCCGTTCACTCGCCTCCGAAACGCGGGCGAGCAGCATTTCGACGTCCTGGCGGACGCCGCGGTGGCAGGCTCCTTCGATTGCGCGGCAGCAATTGCAAAGTTCGCCGAGCCCGAAATTCCCAGCGAGCGAAATCAGATCGTGAGCCAGCTTGGCAATCTTCGAGAGATCGTGAGGGTCGGCCATCATCATGGTGACACGCTCCGCCAAGTTCTTCTCGAAGGCGTGCGCCATCGCCATCATCCGTTCTCGCCCGAGCAGGGACTCGTTCTCGGTCAGGATCTCGTCGTCGAGCACCCGGGCCTCAGCCGCCCGGCCCGGCCGCTCGTCCGGCTCGGCTTTTCCCGCCCAGCGCGCCACCATGGACAGCAGTGCGTTGCGATCAATGGGTTTGGCTAGATGATCGTTCATGCCCGCGGCCCGGCATTTCTCCAGCTCGCCCGGCAGCACGCTGGCGCTCAGCGCGACGATCGGCACGGTCTCGAGCGCGCCACCCAGCGCGCGAATGCGCCGCGCTGCCTCGATTCCATCCATGACCGGCATCTGGATATCCATGAGCACGAGGTCGTACTGCCGGCGCGTGGCCGCAGCGACCGCCTGCGCGCCGTCCGCCGCCAAGTCGACCTCATGCCCTGCTTTCACCAGCAATGCCTGGGTGAGCATCTGGTTCATCGGGGAGTCGTCGACGACGAGGATGTGCGCCGGCGTCGACGCGGTGCGGTCGTCCTGCATCGTCGGGACGGCGCCTGCAGCCTCCGCCAACGGCAGCATCACCTCAAACCAGAAGCGGCTGCCGCGGCCAGGCGCGCTGTCAACGCCGATCTCGCCGTTCATGAGCTCGACCAGGCGCTTGCAGATCGCGAGGCCGAGCCCCGTGCCGCCGTACTTGCGGCTGATCGAGCGATCGATCTGGGAAAAGTTGAGGAAAAGCCGATTGCGCTTCTCCTCGGGGATGCCGATGCCGGTGTCGATCACCTCGAACCGAATCCGCAGCGGATTGACGTTCCCGCCGACCTGCTTGGCGATCAGCGTCACACTGCCGCTCGCTGTGAACTTGATCGCATTGCTGAGCAGGTTCAGCAGGATTTGGCGCAGCCGCTGTGCGTCTCCGAGCAACCAGGCCGGCAGCCGGCCATCGAGATCGATCCTGAGTTCGATCCCCTTCGCTGCGGCCGTGCGCGCCATGAGCTGGCGACAGCTTCCGATCAGCACGCCCAGATCGAAAGCCGCCGTGTCGAGCTCGAGCCTTCCTGCCTCGATCTTGGAGATGTCGAGGACGTCATTGACAATGGATAGCAGCCAGCGGCCGGCGTCGAGCACGGTCTGCGCGTAGGTCTGTTGCTCGGGATCGAGCTTCGTCTCCAGGAGCAGCTCGCTGCACCCGATGATGCCGTTCATCGGGGTACGGATTTCATGGCTCATATTCGCCAGGAACTCCGACTTGGCGCGATTGGCCTGCTCGGCGGTCTCCCGGGCCGCGTGCGTCGCCTGGACGAGGCGCTTCATCTCGGTGATGTCGGTGCGGATGCCGACGCGCGTGCCGTCGGGCGCGAGGCGGTCGAGTGCGCGTATCCACCTCCCATCGGCGAATGGCGTCTCGCGGAGACTGAGCGCCTGCGAGCGGCGCCGCACCGCCAGCCGCGCAGCCCATCCCTCGGGATCCGCCTTCGCAGCAGGATCGGCGAAGACGCCAAGCCGCGCGCCTTCGCGCACGAGCTGCTCGAACGTCTTGCCCTCGATCTCTGAAATCCTCTGCAAATAGGGATTCATCTCGACGTAGCGCCGATTCCACATCACGAGGCGGTCCTCGGCGTCGAAGATCGCGAAGCCGTCGCCCATCGTGTCGATCGCATTGCGCAGCCGCTGCTCGCTCGCCGCTACTCGCGTCAGCAGATAGAGCGCCAGCATGGCGAACGCGATGCCGAGCAGCGTGATGAACCCGGCCTGCATCAGCAGGCCACGCCGGTGGCCATAGAACTGCTGAAGGATGTCCTGCTCGGCAAAGCCCACCGAGGCAATCAGCGGATAGCCGGTCAGCACCCGGTACGAGAGCACACGCGAGACGCCGTCGAGCGCACTCTTCCCGACATGCGTTCCGATCGGAGTTGTCTGAGCCTGCCGCACCATCTTCAACGGGTAGGCACGGCCCAGCTCGAACGCGCTGTTCGCGCGCCGCGCATAGACGGTGCCGTCGAGCCCGACGATGCTGGCATTGCCGTTAGGACCGAAATCGAGCTCGGTGAAGAGATTACCGAAATAGCTACTGAGCACCGAGACGAAGATGGCGCCCGCGAAAGCGCCATCCGCGGTCTCGCGCCGGAGCGCAAAGGGTATCGACCATTGCTGCGTATTGCGCCCAATGATCGGCTTGGCGACGAGGACCGTGCCCGCCGGCGCGGATTTGACGGCCTGGAACCATTCGCGGTCAGACACATTCGAGCGCAGGTCGCGCCCCCCGAAGCTGCTGCCAAGATTATCGCCATTAGCGGCGAACACGGCCGCGTAGCCGCCGACTCCGAGAAGCCCGCGGTTGCGCTCGAAAATCGTTTCCAGCTCCGGGTCGACGTCGCGGCGCAGGTCGCGATCGATCTGGAAGATCACCGCCTCAACAGAGTTGAAGACCCGATACGCCTGCTCCGCAAAGGCGCGGACCAGGGCCCCCGTGTCGCTCTCAGCGGCACTGATATGGCTCTCCCGCATCTCTTCGATCTGGGTAAGGACGACCGTCCAGTAGGCCGCAAGCAAAACGAGGCCCGCGCCAGCCAGCGCCAAGCGCATGGCGCGTCCGTGGCGCCAGACGGCCTCCCTGACTCGGAAAGCTGCTGCGAGGTGGCTGCCCATGCGCAACGAATTCCCCGTTTACAAATGAGGACGAGCGGCCCCATCCAGCCGGGCGGCAGCGCCAACTTGTCCACAGATTGGCCGAATTGCCCCCTTGCCACAAGCATCTCGATGCCCTTGCGCGCAACCGCGCCGCGCGGGAAGGTGCCGCGCATGAAGGCTCGTCAATTGTGGGACATCAGTCCGCCCATCCGCCCCGGTATCCCGGTCTGGCCCGGCGATACCGCTTATTCTGAGCAACGGACATGGACATTGAGCGCCGCCTGCCCCGTGAACGTGTCCAAGTTCACCATGTCGACTCACACCGGCGCGCATGCCGACGCACCTTTTCATTACCAGGCGGACGGCATGACGGCGGGTGCGATGGCCGTCGAGCGCTACATCGGTCCCTGCCGGGTAATCCACGCGATCGGCGTCGGCGCCGCGGTGACGCCCGAGCACGTCCGGAGGCACCTGGCGCCCGGAATCACCCGCGTCCTGGTCAGGACCTATGCACGCAACCCGGTCGAGACGTGGGATTCCGCCTTCACCGCCATTTCCTCCGAAACAATCAAGCTGCTTGGGCGCCAAGGAGTCATGCTGATCGGCACCGACACACCATCGCTGGACCCGCAGGACTCGAAGACCATGGACGCCCACAAGGCCGTGCGCGATCATGGCATGTCGATCCTCGAAGGCCTCGTGCTCGACGACATCGCTGAAGGAGATTATGAGCTGATCGCGCCGCCGCTGAAGCTCGCGACTTTGGACGCCGCACCAGTGCGTGCCGTGCTGCGAGAGCTCGGAGCATGAGCATGCTTTCCCGCGGCGCTCTCGCACAGATGGATGCGGCCGATCCGCTCGCCGCCGCGCGCGACTCCTTCGTCCTTCCCGACGGCGTGATCTATCTCGACGGCAACTCGCTCGGCGCCCTACCCCGTGCGACGCCGGACCGGCTGGCCGAGACCGCCGTCGCACAATGGGGCCGCGACCTGATCAAGAGCTGGAACGCGCATGGCTGGATCGACCTGCCGCGACGGATCGGCGACAAGATTGCGCGGCTCATAGGCGCCGGACCGGGCGAGGTGGTCGTCGCCGATTCGACGTCGGTCAACCTGTTCAAGGCGCTCGCCGCCGCGCTGCGGCTCAATCCCGGCAGGAGCGTGATCGTTTCCGAGCGCGACAACTTCCCCACCGATCTCTATATCGCCCAAGGCCTCACCGCGATGCTGGGCAACCAGCACACCTTGCGGCTGATCGAGTCGGACGAGGTCGGAACGGCCGTCGACAGCGACACGGCGGTCGTCATGCTGACGCATGTCAACTACCGCACCGGCGCGATGCACGACATGACGGCCATCACCAAGGCGGCGCATGCGAGGGGGGCGCTGATGCTATGGGATCTCGCGCACAGCGCGGGCGCAGTGCCAGTCGATCTCAATGGCTGCGGCGCCGACTTTGCCGTGGGCTGCGGCTACAAATAACTCAACGGTGGCCCCGGCGCCCCCGCCTTCATCTGGGTCGCGCGCGCGCACCAGGAGAAGTTCGAGCAACCGCTGTCCGGCTGGCTCGGCCACGCCGCACCCTTCGCCTTCGAGACTGGCTACCGTCCTGCAGCCGGCATCGCGCGTTATATCTGCGGCACGCCGCCGGTGTTGTCGATGGCGGCGCTCGAGGCCGGCGTCGATCTGATGTTGAACGTCGACATTGCTGCACTACGGCAGAAATCGATCGCGCTGACGGACATGTTCATTCGCCTGATCGAGCAGGAATGCGCCGGCCTCGGCCTGACGCTGCTCTCGCCGCGCGATGCGTCGCGCCGCGGCAGCCAGGTCAGCCTTCGCCATGAGGAAGGCTACCCGATTATGCAGGCGCTGATCGCGCGCGGCGTGATCGGCGACTTCAGGGCGCCGGACATCCTGCGCTTCGGCTTCGCGCCGCTTTATGTGCGCTATGTAGATGCCTGGGACGCGGTAGCGGCGCTCAAGGACATCCTTTCGGCCGGCAGCTGGGACAAGCCGGAGTTCCGCGTGCGCGCGGCGGTGACATGACGAAGGAACCATCGTGACCGACCGCAAGAAACCGGACGCACCAGACAGCGGCGCGCATCTCGATTTCAGCGGCGAGATGAGCTACGGCGACTATCTCGCCCTCGACAAGATCCTCGACGCGCAGCACCGGCTCTCGGACAACCACAACGAGCTACTGTTCATCATCCAGCACCAGACGACCGAGCTGTGGATGAAGCTGGTGATCCATGAGCTCAAGGCGGCGATCGACCAGGTTCGCCGCGACGACCTGCAGCCCGCCTTCAAGATGCTGGCGCGCGTCAGCCGCATCATGGCGCAGCTCATCCAGGCCTGGGATGTGCTGTCGACCCTGACGCCAAGCGAGTATCTCGCCTTCCGCGAGAGACTCGGCCATTCCTCCGGCTTTCAGTCCTACCAGTACCGCACCATCGAGTTCCTGCTCGGCAACAAGAACGCGCATCTGGTGGCGCCGCACCGGCACCGCGCCGATATCAGCGGCCCGCTCGAAGCGGTGCTGAACGCGCCGGGCCTCTATGACGAGGCGATCCGCCTGCTGGCGCGCCGCGGCTTCAGCATCGACCCAGGCGCCATCGAGCGCGACTGGAGCCAACCCTACGCAGCGAGTCCGTCGGTCGAGGCGGCGTGGATCGAAGTCTATCGCGACACCGCCGCGCATTGGGACCTGTACGAGCTCGCCGAGGAGCTCGTCGACCTCGAGGACTTCTTCCGCCAGTGGCGCTTCCGCCACGTCACCACGGTTGAGCGGGTCATCGGCTTCAAGCGCGGCACCGGCGGCACTGCGGGTGTCGCCTATCTGCGCAAGCTTCTCGACGTCCGGCTGTTCCCGGAGCTGTGGGATCTGCGGACGGCGCTATGATGTGAAGGCAGTCACAGGCACGCGGCCGGCCGCACGCTAGATTTAGCCGTAGAGCTGAAAGGAAGGCAGCCATGTTCGATCTCGATCGCTTTGTCTCCGACTGCCGCGATGCGCTCGCGCAGGACAGCAGCCACAAGGCGGTGCGCGAGGTCGTGGCGCGGGCGGTGTCCGATCCCGGCGCGGTGCTGAAGGGCCTTGGCGAGCCGAAACGGGCGGCCTTGACGAAGCTCTATCACGCGGCGGATCTGACGATCCTGAACGTCGTCTGGGGCCCGTACATGACGATCATGCCGCATAACCACAACATGTGGGCGGTGATCGGCGTCTATTCCGGGCGCGAGGACAACATCTTCTGGCGGCGCCTGCCGGAGGCGAGGAATCGCGTGGAGGCGGCCGGCGCCAAGGCGCTCGGCGCGAAGGACGCTGCCCCGCTTGGGCCGGACATCATCCACTCCGTGACGAACCCGATCCCGCGCCTGACCGGCGCCATCCATGTCTATGGCGGCGACTTCTTCGCCGCCGCGCGCAGCGAGTGGGACCCGGAGTCGCTGTGCGAGGGCCGCTACAGTCCGGACAAGGCGATCCGCCTGTTCGAGGAGTCGAACCGCAATCTCGCCTCGGGGTAGTGCATGCCGCGGTGGTCAGCGCTTCGCCCGGTCGATCCGCATCGCGGACACGATCGGTCCGGTCTCCTCCGCCTGCACGATGACTGCGGCGCCGTCGCAGTCCACATCGATCGCGTCGAGATCTACCGGAATATCGACGGCACTGCCGGTCCACTTGCCGATCGGCGCCATCGTTCGAACCACATTGTAATTCGCGAGCTGCCGCCCGCTGTTCTCGCCGGCCTTCACTTTCGTCTCGTGCTTGCTGTCGAAGAAGACCAGCCATATCGTCGCCGGTGCTGCGGCCTTGCCGTCGCCGACATGCACCACGCGCTTCGCCCCGCTACCGGTCACGGCGAGATTCGGGGAACTCGCAGCCGCCTTGCCGGCCTTTTCGATAAGCCTGTTGATCGTCGCCTGATCGGAGCCGACACCCTGCAGCCTGCCGTCGATCACCATCTGCGGGGTGTAGACGTAGCGCTGATTCAACGTGCGCGAATAGCTGCGCTGCCGCTCGGTGTACGCACGCTGCGCGAACGGGTCCTTCCAGCCGATATAGTCCCAGTAATCGACATGCATGCCGAGCGCGAGCACGTCCGGCCGCGCCGCAAGCTCGCCGAGGAAGGCATCGGCCGGAGGGCACGAGCTGCAGCCTTGGCTGGTGAACAGCTCGACGACGACGGGCCTCCGGTCGGCGGCATGGGCAGCCGCGGCGCCGAGCACCAGCAGGGATGCGATCAGCAGTCTGCGCATGGCTGAAAACTAGACCGGCAGACGCGGGGGCCAGCATCACCTTTGGGTGAGAGGCGGCGGCCCACGCCGCACATTTGCGTGAATAATTCACCCTCTCGCTGCGTTATGCTCAAGAGGAATCTGCCAATCCAACCGAGGAATTCGGCCATGTCATTGCCGATTATGCCGAAATGCCTGCCCCTGCGCGCGCTTATCGTCGCGCTCGTCCTTGCCGGCGCCGCCGCGCCCGCTCTTGCCCAGAGCCGGAGCCCGGCGCCGCCCTCGGAGGAGCACCCCGGCGAACTGGCGCGCGATGCGATCGAGAAGATGATGCGCGCGCTCTCGCTCGCCATCGAGAACCTGCCCCAATACGCGCTGCCCGAGCTCAACGAGAACGGCGACATCATCATTCGTCGGCTAAATCCGCGCGCCGAGAAGCCACGCCCACGTCCGCCAGAGAACCCTGACGAAACGCGGACCTGAGCGGCCGATCGGCCAAGCTGAACGCACAGGCTCGCAGCTGCAATCGACCATGTGTCTGCCGCTGCGTCACCATCCTGCGCCAACAGGGCGGCATGGCGCCCCTCAACACCCGCGTAAGCCGAGATCGCCGCGGACCATCTAACGGCCGCTCAGTCGCGGCAGCCGCTGTGCTCGCGCTGGGGCGACACAAAGCAGGGCGGCAGTCGCTCCGCTACAAGCGACTGCTCCTGGCGCTCTCATTCGACGGCGAGACGGTCGATATGATCCTCGGCGGCGGCGCCAGAGAACTACAGTCCGCAGCGGACTGACCTTACGCCGCCTTCAGCAGCCCGCGCAGCACGTAGGGCAGGATGCCGCCGTGGCGGTAGTACTCGACCTCGTCGAGCGTATCAATCCGGCACTTCAGCGGCACTACATCGGTCTTGCCGTTCGCACGCTTCACCGTGAGCATCACTGTCATGCGCGGCTTGATGCCGCCGGCAATGCCGGTGATGTCGTAGACCTCGCTGCCATCGAGCTTCAGCGTCTTGCGGTCGACACCTTCAGGGAACTGCAGCGGCAGCACGCCCATGCCCACGAGATTCGAGCGGTGGATGCGCTCGAAACTCTCGACGATCACCGCCTTGATGCCGAGCAGCAGCGTGCCTTTCGCCGCCCAGTCGCGCGATGAGCCGGTGCCGTACTCCTTGCCGCCGATCACGACCAGCGGCACGCCGGCCGCCTTGTACTTCTCGGCCGCCTCATAGATCGTCATCGGCGTTCCGTCGGGCATGTAGCGCGTGACTCCGCCGCTCGTGCCCGGCGCCATCTCGTTCTTGAGGCGGATGTTGGCGAAGGTGCCGCGCACCATCACCTCGTGATTGCCGCGGCGCGCACCATAGGAGTTGAAATCGGCCGGCCGCACCTGGTGCTCGATCAGATACACCCCGGCTGGGCCGTCCTTCTTGATCGAGCCCGCGGGCGAGATGTGGTCAGTGGTGATGCTGTCGGCGAGGATTGCCAGCGGCCGCGCGCCGATCACGTCGGACACCGCGCCGGGTTCCTTCGGCATATTCTCGAAATACGGCGCCTGCTTCACATACGTGCTGCCCGGCGACCACTTGTAAGTGAGGCCCGCCGACGTCCCCATCGTCTGCCACAGCTCGTCGCCTTTAGTGACATTGGCGTAGCGCTTGCGGAACATCTCCGGCGACAGGGCGCGGCTCATCGTCTCGTTCACCTCCTGGCTCGATGGCCAGATGTCCTTGAGATAGACCGGCTTGCCGTCGCTGCCCTCGCCGATCGGCTCCCTCGACAGATCCTTCAGCATCGTGCCGGCAAGCGCGTAGGCGACGACCAGCGGTGGCGACGCGAGATAGTTCGCCTTGACGAAAGGATGGATCCGGCCCTCGAAGTTGCGGTTGCCCGAGAGCACCGCCGCGACAGTGAGGTCGCCCGCCTCAATCGCGTTCTCGATCGCCTCCGGCAGCGGACCGGAATTGCCGATGCAGGTCGTGCAGCCATAGCCGACGACGTTGAAGCCGAGCGCGTCGAGGTCTTCCTGCAGGCCGGCGGCGTTGAGATAATCGGAGACGACCTGCGAGCCGGGTGCCAGCGAGGTCTTCACCCACGGCTTGGTCTTGAGACCCTTGCGCCGCGCATTGCGCGCCACCAGCCCCGCGCCGACCAGCACCGACGGATTCGACGTGTTGGTGCACGAGGTGATCGCGGCGATCACGATATGGCCGTGCGTCAGCTCGTAATTGGCGCCCGCGACCTTCACCGGCGCCTGCGAGGCCTTCGGGCCGGCGAGCTCCGGCAGCGCCTTCTCGAATCCGGCCTTGGCGCCGGTCAGCGCCACGCGGTCCTGCGGCCGCTTCGGGCCGGCGAGCGACGGCTCCACCGTGCCCATGTCGAGTTCGAGCGTGTCGGTGAAGATCGGATCGGGCGTGTTCGTATCGCGCCACATGCCCTGCGCCTTCGCATAAGCTTCCACCAGCGCGACGCGTTCTTTGTCGCGGCCGGTGAATTCGAGATAGCGCAGGGTCTCCTGGTCGATCGGGAAGAAGCCGCAGGTCGCGCCGTATTCGGGCGCCATGTTGCCGATCGTGGCCCGGTCTGCGAGCGGCAGTGCGTCGAGGCCGGGGCCGTAGAATTCAACGAAACGTCCAACCACGCCCTTCTTGCGCAGCATCTGCGTGACGGTGAGCACGAGGTCCGTCGCGGTCACGCCTTCGCGCAGCTTGCCGAACAGCTTGAACCCGACGACCTCGGGAATCAGCATCGACACTGGCTGGCCGAGCATCGCCGCCTCGGCCTCGATGCCGCCAACACCCCAGCCCAGCACCGCCATGCCGTTGACCATCGTGGTGTGGCTGTCGGTGCCGACCAGCGTGTCGGGGTAGGCAAAGGTCTTGCCGTCTATCTCCGCCGTCCACACCGTCTGCGCCAGGTATTCGAGATTGACTTGGTGGCAGATGCCGGTGCCCGG
>DATAAP010000363.1:0-1537 GCA_036260035.1 Alphaproteobacteria bacterium
GTCAGATTGCGGCGCGCGCGGGGCCGGCGGCCTGCGTGCGCTGCAGGAACGCCGCGCGCATGGCCTCGACCGGCGCCGGCCGCCCGAGAAAGAGCGCGAAGGCGTCGACAGCCTGGCCAATCGCCAGCTCCTGCCCGCTCATGACCGCCGCACCCGCGCGCCGGGCTGCGACGATGAACTCGGTCTCCAGCGGCGTATAGATCGCGTCGGCGGCCCATTTCAGGCCGGCGAAGGCGCCGGCCGGCGCAGGGTTGCCCGGATAGGCGTACATGCCGATCGGCGTCGCGTTGACGGCACCGTCTGCCCCCTTCATCGCCGTCCCCGCGTCCGGCGCCACGGCGACAGCGACCGACGGATGCACGTTGCCCATTTCAAGCGCCAGCGCCTGCGCCCGTCTCGCATCGATGTCGACCAGGAGCAGCGCCGTCGCACCCAGGGCGACGAGCCCATGCGCGATCGCGCGTCCCACGCCGCCCGTACCGATCAACGCCACTTGGCCTGGCGCCAACGTGCGGAAGGCGCGGCGCCAGCCGGTGATGAAGCCGGTGTAATCGGTGTTATGCCCGACCAGCCGGCTGCCGCTCAGGACGACCGTGTTCACGGAACCGAGAGCCGCCGCGGCGCCTTCGACCGCGTCGAGATGCGCAACGACCGCTTCCTTGAAGGGATGGGTGACATTCACGCCCGTGAACCCGAGCGCGCGCACGCCATCAAGCATGCGCGGCAGGTCTTGGGTGGTCAGCCCCAGCGCCTCCGTGTCGATAAGGTGATAGTAGATTTCGAAGCCCAGCGCGCGCGCCGCCGCCTCGTGCATCGCTGGCGTGATCGAGCGGCTGATCTTGGCGCCTATCAGGCCCAGTAGATGGCGCTCGGCGGTCATAGGGGTCCGGCCGGCTATGTCTTCCTCCCGAGAAACCGTGATGACAAGAAATGTACCAAGTAGTACATTTGGTCAAGGCTGCATATAACTCGCCATAGAGTGGGAGGAAATTGACATGCGCACGACCATGACCCGACGCTCGGCTCTCGCCGCAGGAGCATCGCTGCTCGTACTCGGCGCCCCCGGCGCGAACGCTCAGGCAAAGCCGAAGCTGCGCTGCGCCGCCGTGTTCAGCGACCAGGACATCCGCGCCGAGGCGTTCCGGATGTTCGGCAAGGAGGTCAGCGACCGCTACGATTTCGAGCCGTTCTTCGGCGGCACGCTGTTCAAGCAGGGCACCGAGCTGGTCGCTATGCAGCGCGGCAACCTCGAGATGGCCAATGTCGCGCCGCAGGACATTTCCAAGCAGATACCCGCATGGTCGATCCTGACTTCCGCCTACCTGTTCCGCGACGCCGACCACATGAAAAAGGTGTTCGACGGTGAGATCGGCGCCGAGTTCAAGAAGATGGCGCGCGACCAGCTGGGCATCCAGATCCTGACGCCAGTCTATTTCGGCACGCGGCAGGTCAACCTGCGCACGACCAAGAAAATCAACACGCCGGCCGACATGGCAGGCACGAAGCTACGGATGCCACCGGGCGAGGCCTGGCAGCT
>DATAAP010000364.1:0-9929 GCA_036260035.1 Alphaproteobacteria bacterium
CGGTTTCACGCTTTAACCGGCGCCTCGTGATCTGCTATCGAGACCGAATGGGGGTGGCTTGGATACCGACGCGATTCACAGCAAGAGGCTGCGAGAGCTTTACGCCTATTGGCGAAGCAAGGCGAAGGGGTGCTGGCCGTCCAGGGCGGACATCGATCCGGCCGAAATCCCGCACCTGCTGCCGTATGTCTTCCTGGTGGATGTGGAGCGCGATCCGCAGCGGTTCCGCTTCCGGCTGATCGGCACCCAGATCTGCGCATGGTCGGGCCGGGATGTAACCGGCATGTACGTGGACGATCCCGCCTACGGTCCGCGCGGGCCGGAAGTAATCCGCCAGTACGCCGAGGTCATCGCGCGTGGCCTGCCGTTCTATATCGAGCGGCCGGCGTCCCGACCGGAGCGGGACTACGCCTATTACGACCGCATCGCGCTGCCGCTGGCGCAAGACGGCCGCACCGTGGACATGCTGCTCTGCGCCGCCGACATGCTGCCGCCGAGCCCGGACCTGCGCGCCGGGCGCTACCGCGAGATGTGGGACGACAAGCTGCCGGAATAAAAAAGGCGCCGCGGCGAGAGCCGCGACGCCTTCATCGACCCCGCTGAGCGGGAGCGCTCAAGCAGCCTGCTTCTTCGACGCCTTCTTGGCCGTCTGCTTCTTCTTGGCCGTCTTCTTCTTCACGGCCTTCTTCTTCTTGGTCTGCTTGGCGTGCTGGTCAACCTGGATGTACTGGCTGTGCTGCTGGCTGACCTGCACCGGAACAGCCATGGCCGTGCCGGCGATGCTGAGCGAGAACGCCGCGGCGACGAGTGCGGCGAGAACCTTCTTCATGGTGACCCCCTCCTGGAGGGCTGAGAGATCGTGGTGGCGCGGCTTGATCGCCGCGGCGCTTGCTTACGCGCCGCGTACCGTAACCGTCAACGGTTAACGAAAATTAACCGTGGCCGTTTGGCATTCTTGCAGCATCGAGGCTGGTGTCACCAGCTCAGACACGCGGCATTGAGGATACCGACTCCGACGGACATGGCCGCGAGCGAGATCGCCGGCGCCGTGGTGCCGTTCGCGATCGCCTGGTTAAGTTCCGGCTTGAGCAGCCGGGCGAGCAGATAGGTAGCGAGCTGGACGATCATCGCCACCACGGCCCACACGACCATGTCGAGCCAGCTCACGCTGTTGGTGATGGTGCTCGCCAGCGGCAGGATGAATCCGAGTGCCGCACCTGACAGGCTCACCGCCGCAGCATTGTTGCCTGCGCGGATCAGCGCCCATTCCCGGTAAGGCGTGACCCAGGTGTAGATCAGCAGGAAGAGCGCCGTCAGTGCCAGGCTGGCAACGAAGTAGATGAGGAAGTTCGGCAGGGTCGAGAGATAGACGGGCGCGCGGTCGAACATCGATTCCCCCAGGGTCGGTCAGCGAAACAGGTGCGGCACGAAACGGCTAGTGTTGCGGGTGATCGGCCCGTCATCCTCGCGCATGCCAAGTCCCGCAGGCTGCGAGGCGATCACCCATGAGCCGACGACGGCATGGTTGCCGTCGAAGACCGGCAGCGGCACATAAGCTTGGTAGACATATCCTTCGGCGTCGTAGGGCCCTTCGCTCTCGTGCGCGGCCGGCGCGCGGCTGCCCTGCAGCAGCAGGCTGACATTGGCGCCCTCTCGACCGTAGATCGGCTTGCGCACCATCGGCCCGTCGAGGTGGCTTGGCTCGAAGGCGGCGGGCAGCAGGTTGGGGTGGCCCTCGAACATGCCCCAGAGCAGCGGCAGCAGCGCCTTGTTGCTCAGCACCATCTTCCAGGCCGGCTCGATCATCTGCACGCCGCTGGCGGCGATGTTGGCGGCGAACTCCTCGCGCAGCAGCCATTCCCACGGATAGAGCTTGAACAGCGCCTGAATCGGCTTTTCGTCCACATCGATGAACTGACCACCGTCCCAGCCGATCTCGTCGATATAGAGGAATGGCGCCTCTAGCCCGCCTTGGATAGCCGTGTCGCGCAGATAATCGACCGTGCCTTTGTCCTCCTCGTGGTTGCGCACGCAGGTGAAGTGCAGGGCGCGGAAGGGAAGGCCGAACTGGCGCCATGCGTCGATCAGCTTTTCGTGGATCGAATTGAACTGGTCGGCGCCGGGATCGACCGTCTGCAGCCATTCCCATTGCACGACGCTCGCCTCGAACAGCGCCGTCGGCGTGTCGGCATTGTATTCGAGCAGCTTGGGCGGCTGGCCCGACTGATAGGCCAGGTCGAAGCGGCCGTACAGATTCTTGTCGAAGCGGATCCAGCTCTCCTGGATCAGCTCCGCTGCACTGTTCGGCAGTGACAGCAGGTCGTAGCGCCCTTCGCGCACGACGCGGTCGACCACTTGCAGGCACATCTGCTCGAGCTCGGCCGTCGCCGCTTCGAGTGCGTCGATCTCCTTGGCCGTGAACAGATAGGCAGCATCCTCGGTCCAGTAAGGCTTGCCGTCCACGGTGTGGAACTTGAAGCCGATCGTCTCGGCGCGCGCCTTCCAGTCGGGCCGTTCGGGAATCCGGATGCGCTGCATCCTGCGCGTCTTAGGACGAGACGGTGCCTGTCCCGGTCCGGCCGAAGCCGCCGCGCGCCACGGTCGGGCTGGGTCGGGGCGGCGCGATCGCCTGGGTGCGCCCCAGGGTCTCGCGGCCGCTATACACCGTGTTGTTGACGTCGCGGTAGACTGGTCGTCCGGTGCTCGCCGCGGCCGCCTGCGGCGGCGGCGCCTGCTGACCCGCTGCTGGCGGCACGTAGGCGGGGCCGCCCAATGTGCGACCCATCATGTAGCCGAGCATGGCCGGCAGGAACCAGCTTCCGCCCGACTGCGCGGTCTGCTGCTCGCCGGGCGGCACCTGCTCGGGGGAAGGCTGGCTCTTCGTTTCGGTGCAGTTGTCGAGGCCGAAGCGCGCTTCGCACGATTCGAGGCTGGCGAAGGCCGGTGCGGTGCGGGCGTGCTCGCGCTGCGCATCGGCCAGCGCCTGGCGGCACGCGCTCGGGTCGTTGGCCTGAGAGCATTCCTGCTCGGACTGGAAGAAGTCGTTGCGGGCGAGCGGATCGTTCTGGTCGCAGCCGGCCAGCAGCAGCAGGCCGGTCGAGCTCAGAAGCACCAATCGGATCGCGCGTGAACGTTTCATGGCCGTCTCCTCCCGCCTAGATAGGCGCGGCCGCCCCGCTATTCAATCAGCGGGCCAGCAGCACCGCTAGCATAACGAGACCGAGGGCGATGCGATACCATGCGAACGGGACGAAGCCGTGGCGGCTGATGAAGGCGATCACCCTGCGGACGACCAGCAGGGCGCAGATGAAGGCGCTGATGAATCCGACCGCAATGATCGAGGTGCTGTCGACCGTCAGCACGGACCAGTTCTTGTAGACGTCGTACACCGTCGCCGCCAGCATGGTCGGGATCGCCAGGAAGAACGAGAACTCGGTCGCCGTCTTGCGGTCGACCTTCAGCATCAGGGCACCCATGATCGTGGCGCCGGAGCGCGACACGCCGGGGATCATGGCCACCGCCTGGCATAGACCGATGAAGACGGCGAGCGTCGGCGGGAATTTCTCGGGCGCATGATGGCGCGCGAGCGGCAGGTTGCGCTCGATGATCAGGATGACGATGCCGCCGACGATCAGCGACGCGACCACCACCCACGGGCTGAACAGAACGTTCTTGATGAAGCCGTGCAGCAGCACGCCCAGGACCATCGCGGGCACGAACGCGAGCAGCAGGCTGCGGACGAACAGGAAGTCGTCGGGGTCGGAGAACATGCCCGCGGCGACGCCGAGCAGCTTGGCGCGATACGCCCAGCACACGGCGAGTATGGCGCCGAGCTGTATGACGATCTCGAACACTTTGCCCGGCGGGCCCTTGAAGCCGATCAGGTCTACAAGGAGGATCAGGTGTCCGGTCGACGAGACCGGAATGAATTCGGTCAGCCCCTCGACCACGCCAAGCAGAATGGCGCCGAGCAGCGTCGCAACGTCCATGTAGGCAGAACTCCCCCAGGCGATTGGGCCGCGCATCATGCGCGCGCACCCATGTTTCAGCAACATGGTTACACGATCATTACCCGGCGCTCACGGCCGGCTGGCGCTAGTCGATCATCAACTCGCGATGCACTGCCCCGGAGGAGGTCGACCGCGAGCCCGCGACGGAAAGCTTTACAGGCCTAAGGCCAAGCTCGCTCTAAGCTGCTGAACAAGCTGCGTCCTCTCGAGGGCACAATTCCTGCATAACCGACTGCGTTCTCGAACACGCCTTGCTCTGTCTCCCACTGCTGGAGCTGCCGAATGAGTAAGCGCCTTGCGTTCGCCTGGCCGTCCAAAGCGCTTGCTGCCGCCATGTTCGCCATTGCGGTCCTGCTGGCAAGCCCGCCCGCGCACGCGCTCGTCATCAACGTCACCGGTCCCGGTCCGCAGTTCAATTTCTCGCTCGGTCCGGCCCTGTTCGGGGCGCCGGGCGTGACGCCAGCGGAGCTCGTCACCATCGCCAACGCTGCGGGCGACTACTGGGAAGGTCTGCTCGATTCGCCGCTGCCGCGCACGGTCGATATCCAGGTGGGATTCTCGAACCGGATCGGCGACGCCCTAGCGGCCGCCATAGGCGGAAATCCGTCGAGCATCGGCGCGATCGGATTTACTGCCAGCCCCAGTTTGCCTTGGTTCGTGGATCCGACGCCGTTCGACAACAGCGAGTACGCAACCTCCTTCGAGGCCTTCGCCGATCTCGGAGGAGGGCGCCTCAACACGGTAGCGGCGTTCACGGATGCCGCCGGGGATGCCGCGGGAAAGTTCGATCTGTTCTCCGTTGCGCTGCACGAGATCGGCCACATTCTGGGTCTGTCAACGCAGTTCGGCGGCCAGCAGGGCAACAACCCGCTGGAGATTCGCGATCCACTGCCGTTCGCAGGCTCGCTGATTCCGCTCGGAGACGGCCATCTTGAGCTCGAGACCATCGACGCATTGATGGACTGCTGTCTTGCCCGGGGAGACAGGAATCTGCCAAGCGACGCCGACATCCTCGCTGTCGCACAGTCGGGCCGCTTCACCGAAGTGAACCTTCGGTTCCGGGACGTCCCCGAACCTTCGGCAGCACTGATAGCGCTCGGCGCGGCGTTTTCGCTGCTCTTTGGTCGGCGGCGGCGCGCTTAGCCTATGTCGCCGTGCCGCCGACGGTGAGCTTATCAATGAGAAGCGTCGGCTGGCCGACGCCGACCGGCACTCCCTGGCCGTCCTTGCCGCAGGTGCCGATGCCGGGATCGAGCTGCATGTCGTTGCCGATCATGCCGACCTTGGTCAGCGCGTCGGGGCCGTTGCCGATCAGCATGGCGCCCTTCACCGCCGGCCCGACCTTGCCGTCCTCGATGAGATAGGCCTCGGCGGCGGAGAACACGAACTTGCCCGAGGTGATGTCGACCTGGCCGCCGCCGAAATTCACGGCATAGAGCCCGCGTTTAACGCTGCGGATGATCTCCTCCGGCGAGTGCTTTCCAGCCAGCATGTAGGTGTTGGTCATGCGCGGCATCGGGTGGTGCGCGAAGCTTTCGCGCCGGCCATTGCCGGTTGGCTTCATGCCCATGAGCCGTGCGTTCTGGCGGTCCTGCATGAAGCCCACCAGCTTGCCGTCCTCGATCAGCACGGTGCGCTCGGTCGGCGTGCCCTCGTCGTCGATGGTGAGCGAGCCGCGGCGGTTCGGGATCGTGCCGTCGTCGACGACGGTCACACCTTTGCTGGCGATCTGCTGGCCGAGCAGGCCGGAGAAGGCCGAGGTCTTCTTGCGGTTAAAGTCGCCCTCGAGGCCGTGGCCGATCGCCTCGTGCAGCAGGATGCCGGGCCAGCCGGGCCCGAGCACGACCGGCATCTCGCCCGCGGGCGCGGGGATGGAGCCCAGATTGACGAGCGCCTGGCGCAGCGCTTCGTCCACCGAGGCGCGCCAGTGCGCCGGGTCGACGATCTGCGCGAACGCGAAACGTCCGCCGCTGCCGTGGCTGCCGCTTTCCTGGCGGTCGCCGTCGCCAACGACGATGGAAACGTTGAGCCGCACCAGCGGGCGAATGTCGCCAAGCCGGCGGCCGTCGCCGCGCACGATCTGCACTGCCTGCCATTCGCCGGCGAGACTCACCATGACCTGGCGCACGCGCGGGTCCTTGGCGCGCGTATAGGCATCGATCTCGGCCAGCAGCTTGACCTTGGCTTCGAACGGCATCATCCCGAGCGGATTGTCGTCGACATAGAGCTGGCGGTTGGTGCCGACAGGCCCGTCAGCCGCCGTGCCGCTCTGGCCGGTCTTCACGGCGGCAATGGTCGTGGCGGCGCGCTTGATTGCGGCCTCCGACAGCTCGGTCGAATGCGCGTAGCCGGCCGATTCGCCGACCACGGCGCGCAGACCGAAGCCCTGCGTCGTGTCGAACGAGGCGCTCTTCAGCTTGCCGTCATCGAAAGACAGGCTCTCGGACTGCCGGTATTCCAGGAACAGCTCCCCGTCGTCGGCGCCCTTCAGCGCCTCCTGCGTCAGGCGCTCGACGCGGCTGCGGTCGAGGCCGGCGCGGGTGAAGAAGAGGTCGTCGGTGCGGGAGAGGTCGCTCATGCCGGATCCTTCGTTTGAAGACTTCTAACATAGGCCGCGGAGGCGGCTTTTGCAGCCTCGACCCGTCCGGCCCTATAACGGCGCCGTGGCCCCGACCGTCGATCATCCGCTTCGCGCGGCCCTCACCAACGAGGTGCATGCGCGGCCGTTTGCTTCGATCAGGACTCCGGCGCGGATCACCCACATCGCGATGCTGTCGGGTGAGGGCGGCTTCGCCGCCGACCGCGCGCATCTCGACCGGCTGCTTACGGCATTTAGACGCCCGCTCGCGGCCGCCGACGCCAACCACGTCTTCCAGGATTGCGGCCCATTCCGGCTTAAATGGGAGCGCCACACCGAATTCTGCACCTGGACCGTGTTCGTCGACGGCGTGGCCGCCAGCCCGTTTGCCAGTCCGGCGGTCGAGGCGCTGCCGCCCGACTGGCTCGCCGGCCTGCCGGGAAGCCGGCTGGTCGCCATCCATGTCGCGGTCGAGCGCGCCGACGCGCCGAGCGCGGTCGAGGACCTGGCGCGCCATTTCGACCCCGAGTTCATGACCGGGAGTGCCGTTTCTGGCGGCGGCGCGGAGGCGTGGACTGACTTCCGCATCCATGACGACGGCTACGGCCGCATCCTGGTGCGCGACCGCGCGCTCAAGCCGCGCCAGGCCGGACGGCTCGTCCAGCGCCTGCTGGAGATCGAGACCTACCGCATGATGGCGCTACTGGCCTTGCCCGTCGCGCGCGAGGTTGCGCCGGCGATCAGTGCCGCCGACCGCGAGCTGGTGGCGATTACTGCGGCCATGCACAGCCTCGGCGGCCTCGGCGACGAGCGCCGGCTGCTGGGCAAGCTGACCGGCCTTGCGGCCGAGGTCGAGCGCATCACCGCGCAGTCGAGCTACCGGTTCGGTGCCGCGCGCGCCTATGACGCGCTGGTCGAGCGCCGCATCGGCGAGCTGCGCGAGCAGCGCATCGAAGGCGTGCAGACCATCGCCGAGTTCATGGAGCGGCGGCTGGCGCCGGCGCTGCGGACCTGCGCCGCGACTGCGGAGCGGCTCGACGCAATCGCCGAGCGGCTGCAGCGCGCCGGCGACTTGCTGCGCAGCCGGGTCGACATCGCGCTGGAAGCGCAGAACCAGGCGCTGTTGGCTTCGATGGACCGCCGCGCTCGCTTGCAGCTGCGTCTGCAGGGGACGGTCGAGGGCCTATCCGTCGCCGCGATCTCGTACTACGTCGTCGGCCTGATCAGCTACGCGGCCAAGGCACTGGAAATGGTCGGTACGCCGCTGCATCCTGAGATCGCAACGGGGTTCGCGATTCCGGTCGTCGTGGCTGCGGTGTGGCTTCTCGTGCGGCGCGTGCGCCGGCATATCGGCGATTCGAGCGAGTCGACGCGCGAGCTGTGAAACTTGCGGCATAACGTCGCAGAATTCGAAAAGCGATGCGATTACAACGATGAAACGCCCGCCGGCCGCAGGCGAGGCGGCGCAAAACGTCGCGGCGCTTCCGGTTGTGGCGGCGCGCGGCGTTGGTGTAGTTTGTGCCCGCTTTACGGACGGAAAGGCGCTGCAGATCGTTCAGAATGCACGTGCCGCCGCGGCGGAAGGCCGGCGGACGTCCTTGGTAGAAACGGGCCCTCGTCAGTCTAAGGAAGACGACCAGACATGCGTTGGATCAGCCGCGCCGCCGTAATGGCGGTCCTTGGAGTCCTCGGCGTTACCTTCGCCGCCTATGCGGCAGCCCCCGAGCCGTGGCAGCTCGGGATGCAGGAGCCGGCCTCGGTGGTGAAGGACAGCCTTCACTCCTTCCACAACATGCTGTTGTGGATCATCACAATCATCTCGATCTTCGTGCTCGGCCTGCTGATCTACACCATGGTGCGATTCCGCGCCTCTGCGAACACCACGCCAACCCGCACGGCACACAACACGCTGCTGGAAGTCGCCTGGACGGCGATCCCGGTGCTGATCCTGGTGATCATCGCCATCCCGTCCTTCAAGCTGCTCTATCTCGGCGACCGCACGCCGAACCCCGAGATGACGATCAAGGTGGTCGGCCACCAGTGGTACTGGTCCTACGAATATCCCGACCACGGCAATTTCACTTTCGACAGCTACATGGTCCCGGAGAGCGACATCAAGCCGGGCCAGAAGCGCCTGCTCGAGGTCGACAACCGTGTCGTCGTGCCTGCCAATACGAACATCCGGCTGCTCGTCGCCGGCACCGACGTGATCCACTCCTTTTTCATCCCCTCGCTGGGCGTGCAGATCTATTCGATGCCCGGCCGCCTCAACGAGGCTTGGGTCAATGTCGACCGGCCCGGCGTTTACTACGGCCAGTGCAACCAGATTTGCGGCATCAATCACGCCTACATGCCGATCGCAGTAGAAGCCCTATCAAAGCAGGATTTCGCGCGCTGGGTCGAGGACGCCAAGAAGAAGTTTGCGCAGACATCTGACGGCGGTCGCGTGACCGTCGCCGCCAGCGACGCGCGTTGACGCGCGGCGCGGTACGACGCATCACGCGGTACGACGCATCAAGAGGAAGAGCCATGAGCACCACGGCAGCCCACGCCCACCACGCCGAGCACCACGACCATCACGACCATCGTCCGACTGGGTGGCGGCGCTGGGTGTATTCGACGAACCACAAGGACATCGGCACGATGTACCTTGCGTTCTCGGTCATCGCCGGCCTGATCGGCGGCCTAATGTCCGTCTACATGCGCATGGAGCTGCAGACTCCCGGCATGCAGTACATGGCCGACGGCCACGCCTGGAACGTGGTGATCACCGCGCACGGCCTGATCATGGTTTTCTTCGTGGTGATGCCGGCGCTGATCGGCGGCTTCGGCAACTGGTTCATCCCGCTGATGATCGGCTGCCCCGACATGGCCTTTCCGCGGATGAACAACATCAGCTTCTGGCTGCTGCCGCCGGCCTTCCTGCTGCTGCTCGGCTCCGCCTTCCTCGGCGGTGGCGCCGGCGTGGGCTGGACCATCTACCCGCCGCTCTCCAGCGGACAGTTCCACCCTGGCGCCTCGATGGACATGGCCATCCTCAGCCTGCACATCGCCGGCGCCTCGTCGATCCTCGGCGCCATCAACTTCATTACGACCATTTTCAACATGCGCGCGCCCGGCATGACGCTGCACAAGATGCCGCTGTTCGCGTGGGGCATGCTGGTGACGGCCTTCCTGCTGCTGCTCGCGGTGCCCGTGCTCGGCGGCGCCATCACCATGCTGCTGACCGACCGTAATTTCGGCACGGCCTTCTTCGAGCCGGCCGGCGGCGGCGACCCGATCCTGTTCCTCCACCTGTTCTGGTTCTTCGGGCACCCCGAGGTCTACATCATGATCCTGCC
>DATAAP010000365.1:0-1862 GCA_036260035.1 Alphaproteobacteria bacterium
CGCTGCCAGCTCCTGCGCGTCGCGGTACTTTTGCGGATCGCCCTCATAGTGGCCGCGCCAGCGCTGCGTCAGGCATTCGAGAATCCGCGGCCCTTCGCAGCGGCGCGCAGCCGCGATCCGCTCGCTGTTGCGGCGCAGAGGCTCGCGGCGCAGGACGTCCCTGCCGAACGGCTGCGTGCCGTCGAGCACGAAGTCGAAGCCCGCATCGAAGCCGCGGTGGCGGCGTCGCGGCGCTCGGGAGAACCCGATTTCGCCGCTGCTGCCGCGGACGTATTCGCCAAGCAAGCTGGAGCTCTGGATGGCTGAAGCGCGTTACGCCGCCGCTCTCAACCGCGCACTCGCGGATTCCATGCAGGCCGACGCCTCGGTCGTGCTCTTCGGCGAGGATGTGGCCGCGCCGGGCGGTCCGTTCGCGGTCACCCGCGGGCTGCTGGCGAAATTCGGCCCGGAGCGTGTGCGCGACACCCCGATCTCGGAGGCGGCGATCGCCGGCACGGCCGTCGGCGCGGCGCTGAGCGGCCTGAAACCGGTGGTCGAAATCATGTTCATGGATTTCATGACGCTCGCCATGGATGCATTGGTGAACCAGGCGGCGAAGGCGCATTTCATGTTCGGCGGCCAGTGCAGCGTGCCGATGGTGGTGCGCACGCCGCACGGCGGCGGGCTGAACGCCGGTCCGCAGCACTCGCAGTGCCTCGAGGCGTGGTTCGCGCACGTGCCCGGGCTGAAGGTCCTGGTGCCGGCGACCCCCGCGGACGCCTACGCCCTGCTGCGCGCCGCGATCGACGATCCGGACCCGGTGATATTCGTCGAGCATAAAGGGCTCTACTCCTCGAAAGGCGAGCTGCCCGACGCGCCGCAGCCGGTGGCGATAGGCTCTGCCCGCATTGCGCGCGACGGCCGCGACTGCACCGTTGCGACTTACGGGGCGTGCGTCGCTCTCGCGCTACGTGCTGCGCAGGCGCTGGCGGCTGAAGGAACCGAGGTCGAGGTGATCGATCTTCGCACCGTCCAGCCCTGGGACGAGCGAGCCGTGCTTGCATCGGTCGCGCGTACCCGTCGCCTGGTCGTGGCTCACGAAGCGGTGAGCGCCTTTGGCGTCGGGGCCGAGATCGCGGCCCGCGTTTCGGAAAAAGCGTTCGGGCAGCTCGCCGCACCGGTGCTTCGGGTCGGCGCCCCTTTCATGCCAGTCCCCTTTGCCCGTGCGCTGGAGCGCGGCTTTCTGCCGGGCGAAGAGGCCATCGCCGCGGCGGTGCGTCGCGCGCTAGCCGCTTCCTAAGAAACGGAGCTTCCCAGCATGTCAGCCATTCTGCGAGAAAAGCGCGAGGCGGTCGCGATCCTCACTATCAACCGCCCGGCGACGCTGAACGCCCTCGACGTGCCGACGATATCGGAACTGGACACTGCCTTCGGCGAGCTGGAAGCTGACCCGGCGGTGCGTGCAATCGTGATCACCGGCGCAGGCGATCGCGCCTTCGTCGCCGGCGGCGACATCGCCGACCTCGATTCGCGCCGCGGCCTTGCGCATTATCTGGAATTCGCCGAGCTGATCCACCGCTTGTTCGCGCGCATCGAGCGCTGCGACAAGCCGACGATCGGCGCGGTGAACGGCTGGGCGCTGGGCGGCGGCACCGAGCTCGTGCTGGCGCTCGACATGCGAGTGGCTGCGGACAGCGCGAAGTTCGGGCTGCCGGAGATCAACCTGGGCCTGTTTCCCGGCGCCGGCGGCACGCAGCGCATCGTGCGTCAGCTGCCGCTGTGCCGCGCGAAGGAGTTGATGTTCCTCGGCGAGCACATCAGCGCGCAGGAAGCCGCCGCCATCGGCCTGGTCAACCGCGTCGTACCGAAAGCCGAAGTGCTTC
>DATAAP010000366.1:0-9645 GCA_036260035.1 Alphaproteobacteria bacterium
CGGATCGCCGCGCGCGCCGGCTCGATGTCGA
Organism: Alphaproteobacteria bacterium; assembly: GCA_036260035.1. GTDB lineage: Bacteria > Pseudomonadota > Alphaproteobacteria > CACIAM-22H2 > CACIAM-22H2 > DATAAP01. The sequence continues at coordinate 32 of DATAAP010000366.1, forward strand.
GCGTCCCGAACTCGGGCATGACATTGCCGGTCTTAATCGCGGTCGCGCGGGCGCGCGACAGAATGTCGGCGACTTCATCGGTCGCGTTACGATTCCCGGCGACAACGACCGGGCAGGCGAGGGCGCTGGCGGCCAGCGCCTCGGCATTGGCGAGGATCACCTCGCTGTTGCCGCCATCGGTGCCGCCGCAGAGCAGGAGAATGTCCGGGCTTGCCGCGGCGATCGCAGCGACATCGCCCTTCGTCAACCGGTATGCATACGTCCCGATCAGCTTGGCACCGGCGCCTAGCGCTGCACGCCGCGCGGCCTCGGCCGTGAGCTCCTTCACAAGACCGACCGTCACCATGCGCAGCCCGCCCGCCGCACTGCTCGAGGCAAGGCGGTGCTTGAAAGTCGGCAGACCGCCAATTCGGCGCTCGAGGTCGGCGAGTGCGGCCCGCAGTCCGACGCGCACATCCGTGGTGACCGTCGAAGGCCCTTGGCCGCTGCCGATGATTCGGCTGCGGTCAAGATCGATTGCGCGCAGCTTCGTGTACGTGCTGCCAAAATCGATCAGAAGCGCGTGGGCGCTCATCCTTCGGCCCGCGCAAGGCCGCGTTCGCGCGCTGCGAAGTCGCGGTTGAGGCTCTCGACCACAGCGTCGGTGCGCGTGCCGGGCGGGAAGGCGCGATCGAATCCCATCGCCAGGAAGCGCTTCTCCACATCGGGCCAGGGCTGCTTGCCGACGACCAGATTGCCGCCGACATAGATCAGGATGTCGCCCAGCCCCGCCTCAATGCAGAGATCGCGGAAGCCCTTGCAGTCCAGCTCGCCCTGCCCGTAGAGCGAGGAGATCAGGATGGCGTCGGCGTTGGTCTCTATCGCCGCCTTTACGAAATCCTCAGCAGGCGTGAGCGCACCGAGCGCGACGACTTTAAACCCCGCCTTCTCCAGCGCCATGCTCAGGATGCGGTTGCCGACAATGTGCGTGTCGGAGCCGATTACGCCTGTCACCAGGGTTTTCGGAGCGATCTCTTTCATGGCTTACGCGCTTGCTTTCGCGCGCGCGGAAAAGTGCTCGGCACCGACGGAGAAGCGCGCGACACGCTCTTCGTCGAGCTCAGGTGTGAAACCGGATTCGAGCCGGATCGATCCAGCTTCCGTGACGAGCGGTTGGCGTAAGAGCCCGGAGGAGGGCTTGAGGAAGCCGTTCATCTCGCCAGCGTTACGGATGTACCTGCGCGCGACGCACGCCTCCATCCAGCAGCCGATCTCGGTGGCGACGCCATTGCCGAGCACCGGTTCCATGCCGAGGGCGCGGATCTTTTCGAGTCCGCGGACAAGGCGGTCGAGGCCGCCCATCTTCATAAGCTTGAGTTTGATGAAGCGCGCGGCTTTGAGCTTTGCCGCGCGTTCGATGTCGGCGCCGCCATAGATCGATTCGTCGAGCATCATCGGTACGGTCGAGACCGCCGCGACCCGGATGGCCGCGTCCCAGTCCTCAGCGGCGCAGGGCTGCTCGAACAGCTCGATGCTGGCGGGCGCCAAGCTCGCCGCGAAGCGGCAGCCTTGCTCGGCGCTGTAGCCCTGGTTGGCGTCAAGACGCAGCTTCACGCGGCCCTTGTTGATCGCCTGGATGCGGCGGACGCGGTCGAGATCAGCGTCTGCGTCGAAACCCACCTTGATCTTCAACGTGCCGTACCCAGTGGCAATAGCGCGCTCGATCTCGCTCTCGATTCCCGCCGCGTCCATCGCGTTGATGACTGCGAGGATCGGCACCAGCATCGGCTCGGTCACTGCAAGCAGCGGGTAGCCCTCGGCCATCTCGATCGCGCTCACGAAGGCCGAGACGACGAACGGCGCTTTATCGAAATGAGCCAGCGCCATGCGCTTGGCACCGACCGTATCGAGTCCGTAGAGCTGCGGAGCAAGGCCCTGGGCGAGCGCCCAGCTCTGGTCGATCGTCTCGTCAGTGTAGCCGGTCAGGATTGTCGCTTCGCCAATGCCGCTAGCGGCAGCGGTTTCGACCGTGACGAGGATCGTATCGAAGTAATGGACCGCGCCCATCGCCAGCTTGTAGGGCGTAGTGAGCGGCACTTGAAGGCGGCGCAGGCCGATCCCGCTGATCATTCCGACACCTGCAGCAGCAGCTTGCCGCGCGTGCCGCGCCCTTCGAGGATGCGGTGCGCTTCGGCCGCCTCGGCGAGCGGGATCTCGCGGTCGATCGTCACCTTCAGCTTGCCGTCCTTATAGGCCTTGAATAGGTCGGCGGTGCGGCCGCGGATCTCCTCGGCGTTGGCGGTGTAGTCGGCGAGATGCGGCCGTGTGAAGAAGACGGAGCCCGCCTCGGCCAATTCCAGCGGCTCGATCGATGCGACCTGCCCCGAGCTGCCGCCGAACAGGATGCAGACGCCGCGCCGGCGCAGCGACCGTATGCTGCGGTGGATCGTGTCCTTTCCTACGGAATCATAAACGACATCGACGCCGCGCCCGTCGGTCAGGCGCATGATCTCTTCGCGGAAGTCCTTCTCACGGTACAGGATGCAGGCGTCGGCGCCGCGTGCACTCGCGATCTCCGCCTTCTCGGCGCTGCCGACCGTCGCCAGCACGCGCGCGCCGCGCAACTTGGCGAGCTGGATCACGAGCTGGCCGACGCCGCCGGCACCGGCATGGATCAGGCAGGTATGGCCGGGCGCGAGCGCGAAGGCCGAATGCGTCAAGTAGTGCGCCGTGCAGCCCTGCAGCATCAATGTCGTCGCGACCGGTAGTGGCACGCCCTCGGGCACCTTGGAGACGCGCCAGGCGGGAACGGTCGCGTACTCGGCATAGCTGCCGCGCGATAGGCAGTAGGCGACGGTGTCGCCCACCGCGACGTCCGTGATGCCCTGACCGAGCGCGGCGACCCTTCCGGCCCCCTCCATGCCGATCACCATCGGCAGCGGCGTTTTGTAGGTGTGCGAGCGCGCATAGCTGCCATTGCGCATGTAGACATCGATGAAGTTGATGCCGGCGCGCGCGATCTTGATCAGCACCTCGCCGGGGCCGGGGCGCGGCCGGTCGACGTCCGCGAGGCGCAGCTCCTCCGGGCCGCCGAAGCGGGCAACCGAGATCGCCTTCACGGCGAACTCGCCGCGGCGCGGCGGCTCCACACCGCGCGCAGCAAGGGGAAGACGAGGGCGATGATCGACAGCAAGAGGATGGCGCCGCTGACGGGGCGGGTGAAGAAGACCGTCCAGTCGTTCTGGTAGCTAATCAGTGTCGTCATGAAGTTCGATTCTGCCAGCGGACCTAGGATCGAGCCGAGCACGAGCGGCGCGATCGGAAATCCGTACTTCTCGAACAGCCAGCCGAGCACGCCGAAGGTGACGATCATCCAGAGGTCGTTGACGTTGTTGCGTGCGGCGAGCGCGCCGATGAAGCAGAACATCACGACGAAGGCGGAAACGACCGCCTCGGGCGCGTCCAGCACCTTGACCAGCGCCTTGATAAAGAAATAGCCGATCACGCACATGCCGACGATGCCGACGAACATCGAGGCGAACACCGTATAGACGATGTCCGGCGATTTGAAGAAGACCTGCGGGCCCGGCTGCATGCCGTGCAGCAGGAAGGCGCCGAGGATGATCGCAGTTGCGCCGCTCCCGGGTATGCCCATCGTGATCAGCGGGATCATGGCGCCGCCGACTGAGGACGTGGCTGCAGCCTGGGGCGCGACAATGCCTTCCGGAATGCCAGTTCCGATCTTGTCGCGGCGACGCCCGTACTGACCTTCGACGCCGTAGGAGACGAACGAGGCGATCGTCGCCCCGGCGCCCGGCACGATCCCGACGACGATTCCGATGAGCGAGCTGCGCAGGAAGGAGAGCTTGAGCTTCAGCAACTCGCTAAGGCTCGGCAGCCGCGTTCTGATCCTGCCAAGATGCTTGATGTTCGGGCTGGTGAATCCTTGCTCAAGGCGGACAAGCACCTCACCGAGCCCATAGGCACCGACCATCACGGTGATGTATTCGATCCCGTCGCTTAGAATAGGGATGCCGAAGGAAAAACGCTCCACGCCGTAGGTGCCGTCCACGCCGACCGTGGAGATGAAAAGGCCGAGGAGGAGCGAGATGAACGCATTCGTCTGCGAGCCGCTGCCGAGGCAGACCACGCTGGTCAGCCCGAAGAAGATGATCGCGAAATACTCGGGCGCGGATATTGTCAGCGCCAGTTGCGCGATCGGCTGCGCCAGCAGCACCATCACAGTCGCGGAGGCGAGCCCGCCGACAAGCGCAGCGAAGAGCGTATAGCCGAGCGCCTTCGCGGCTTCGCCCTGCTGTGCCATCTTGTAGCCGTCCCACAGCAGCGGCACATCGATCGGCTCGCCGGGGATGCGGAAGAGGATCGCGGTGAAGGCGCCGCCATACGTGCCCGCCACGTACATCGCCGTCAGCAAAACGACGGCCGGAGTGATGCCGAGCCCGTACGTGAAGGGCAGGGCCAGCACGACGCCCATCACCAGCGTAAGCCCCGGCAGCACAGCGACAAGCAACCCCAGCACGAGTCCGGCGAGAAGGGCTGCGAGGTTCAGCGGCGCGAAGACGTGGACGAAGCCGACGCCGAGATGTTGCAGGACGTCCAGCATGCGGCGGTCAGCTCATGCCCATCAGCTTCATCAGCCATACGGAGAAAGCAAGGAACGGCTCGCGGCCGAGCGGCAGCGACACGTAGACGATCTTGCGGAACACGAAAAAGAAGCCGAGGCTACCGACCAGGCTCCCGAGTGCGATCACCGTGCCATTGCGATAACGGCCGATCCATAGGAACGCCGCGATCAGGACGGCGGTGCTGATCGGGAAACCGACGCGGTCGAGCGCCAGTACGTATACGACGAAGAGCGCGCAGCCGAGCAGAGCGAGATGCGGCCAGCTGCGCCGGCCGTCCTGCTCTTCTTCTGCCTGGGGCGCCAGCAGCTTGAACAGGTTGGCGCCTTCCGACGAGCGCGCGAGAAAGGCCTTAACGATGCCGATCGCGCAGGTAGCGATCATCAGTCCCAGGACGATCTTGGGCCAGAGATCCGGGCCTGCTCGGCCCGGCATCGGATCGAATTCCAGATGGTCGGCGAGATAGTAGAAGTAGGCTGCGGCGCTCATGATGGCGACGAACGGAACCGAGCGTGCAAGGACGTTCGCGCCGGTCATGAGCGCCTCTAAGATGCTATAGGTGCCAGGCGGCGAGCCTGGCTTTCACTTCAGCAGAGCCTTCATTGCGGCGAGCTCATCTTCCAGGAATTTCCTCGCCGCGCTGCCGCCGATATAGCTGTTGGAATCGGCGTACTGCTCCTCGAGATAGGCGACGTACTCGGGATCCTTCGCCACCACCTCAAGGGCCGACGCCAATTTCTTGGCCTGGTTGGGATCGGTTCCGGTCTTGACAGTCACCATGCGGAACTGGGGCAGGATGATGTCGTGGCCGAGCTCCTTGGAAACCGGAATGTCCGGAAAGGCCTTGAAACGCTCGGTGGCGAAGATCAGGACCGGACGCATCTGCTTGCCGTCGAGAAAGCTGCGGACGTCGCCGAGCTGCTCGTAGAGAATGTCGGCATGGCCGCCGAGGATCGCGGAATAGCGTTCGCCGGGCCGCGGGAACGGCACCGAGACAAACTTCAGCCCCTTCTTATTGAAGAAATTGACCGTCATATCGTCTGGACTGCCGAAGCCGGTGATCGCGACTTTCAACGGTCCGGCCTTGGCGGCCGCCTCGACATCCGCCCACGTCTTGTATTTGCCGCCTTCCGCCACGAACAATGCGGAGGGCTGACGGATCATGATCGCCAGCGGCACGAAATCGTCGAGGCCCCATTTCGGCTGCGTCGAGGCCAGCATGCCGAACGTGTCGCCGGTCATGATCGACATTGTGTAGCCGTCGGCCTCGGCCGTCAGCATCTTGTTGAGGCCGGTGACCCCGGTGGCGCCGGCCACGTTTATCACGGGGATGGAGACCTTAAGCAGAGGCTCCATGATCTTGGCAGCCTTGCGGGCGACCTGGTCGGCGCCGCCGCCCGGACCCCATGGAACGATGAACTCTATCGGCCGGCTTGGATACTCCTGTGCGTAGGCCGGTGCGACAAGAACCGCTAGCGCTATCGACGCAAGAAACCGCCGCAAGCCCATGGGCTTCCTCCCTGTATTTCGCGATGCTTCGGCCCGGTTCGGATAGCCCCGTCCGGATCTCTGGTGCTCTTGCCGCCTAGCGTGGCGCGCTTTCGTATGGCCTTGCAAGCGGTCGAATAGCGGAACAATTCGATCCATTTTTAACATCGAAGGCGCGGACCGGCAAGATCGGGCACAGGCGGGGGTCTCAGCGATGCCGTGACGCAGCCCCGTTTCGGCGAGAGGCCGCTTCTGCGATAGCGCGCATCTTTCAAATCATTGCGGTCACGGTGCCAATCGGGCAAGCTGTCCGCGCCTCGAACAGTGACAAACAAGATGCCGGCCACGGTACGTGTTTGACGGGAGCAAAGAAAGAATGACTGCGAGCGCCTTGGACGAGTCGAGAACCGAAAGCGCCGAACGCCTGCGCGGCCTCGCCCGCCGTTGCCGAGAGCTGGCGGACATGACGATGGTGCCGGACGTCACGCGGGAGCTTCTCAGCATCGCGGCTGCCCTCGACAGCGAAGCGGAGCGCGGCAACCGAAGATGAAGGGCGAGGCGGGCCCGGGTGCGGCTCGGCGGCCCATAGCCTCGATCCAGGGAGCGACGATTGAATCCGACCGACATCACCAATCCTGACTACTTCCACAAGGTCGTGGATTGCCAGTGGGCTTGTCCCGCGCACACACCGGTCCCGGAATATATCCGTCTGATCGCCGCGCGGCGCTACACCGACGCGTACATGATCAATTGGCAGTCCAACGTGTTCCCAGGCATCCTCGGCCGCACCTGCGACCGGCCCTGCGAGCCGGCGTGCCGGCGCGGCCGCGTCGAAAAGGACCCGGTCGCGATCTGCCGCCTCAAGCGGGTCACCGCCGACAAGAAGGGTGACGTCAGGCCGCTGCTGCCGAAGGCACCGGCACAGAAGAAGGGCAAGCGTGTGGCACTGGTCGGCGCCGGCCCCGCGTCATTGACCGTTGCGCGCGACCTGGCGCCGCTTGGCTACCACATCGTTCTCTATGACGGGGACGCGCGCGCCGGCGGCATGATCCGCAGCCAGATTCCAAAATTTCGCCTGCCCGAAACAGTGATCGACGAAGAGGTCGGCTACATCCTCGATCTCGGCATAGAGCAGCGGCTGGGCCAGCGCGTGGACAGCCTCAAGGCGTTGCTGGCGGAAGGCTACGACGCGGTGTTCGTCGGCACGGGTGCCCCGCGCGGCCGTGATCTCGATATCCCCGGCCGCAAGGAAGCTGCAGCGAATATCCATATCGGCATCGACTGGCTCGCCAGCGTGTCGTTCGGCCATATCGACAAGATCGGCAAGCGCGTGATCGTCCTGGGCGGCGGCAACACTGCGATGGATTGCTGCCGGTCCTCGCGCCGCCTAGGCGGCGAGAACGTGCAGGTGGTCGTCCGCAGCGGCTTCGACGAGATGAAGGCGTCGCCGTGGGAGAAAGAGGATGCCATGCACGAGGGCATTCCCATCCACAACTATCTCGTGCCCAAGGAATTCACCCACGCGAACGGCAAACTGACCGGCGTGCTGTTCGAGAAAGTTGCGGCGAAATTCGACGACAAAGGTCGCCGGCAGCTTCTACCGACCGGCGAGCCGGACGTGCATATGGAATGCGACGACGTGCTCATTGCGGTGGGGCAGGAGAACGCTTTCCCGTGGATCGAGCGCGACATCGGGCTGCAGTTCGACCGCTGGGGCCTGCCGGTGCTCAATCCCAAGACGCTGCAGTCGACCATTCCCAACGTGTTCTTCGGCGGCGACAGCGCCTTCGGGCCGAAGAACATCATCTGGGCGGTCGCGCACGGACATGAGGCGGCGATCTCCATCGACAAGCTGTGCAATGGCGAGGATATCAACGTGCGGCCGCCGCCGATGATGAACCTCGTCAGCCAGAAGATGGGCATCCACGAGTGGAGCTACGACAATGACATCTCCAACGACCAGCGGTACAAGGTGCCGCTGCGGGAGCTCGACATTGCACTGAAGAACATCAAGGTGGAGGTCGAACTCGGCTTCGACGACAAGCAGGCGTTCCTCGAGGCGCAGCGCTGCCTCAACTGCGACGTACAGACGGTATTCACGCCGAAGCTGTGCATCGAATGCGATGCCTGCGTCGACATCTGCCCGATGGACTGCATCACCTTCACGCGCGACGGGCCGGAGCCGGAGCTTCGCGAGCGGCTGAACGCACCGGCCCGCAATACCACCCAAGACCTCTACATCGCCGACGGGCTCAAGACGCAGCGCATCATGGTCAAGGATGAGGACGTCTGCCTGCATTGCGGGCTGTGCGCCGAGCGTTGTCCTACGGGCGCCTGGGACATGCAGAAAGCCTATATTGAAATGACACACGCAGGTCGCGCATGTCGCACGTCCTAGAAGCGGTCAACGACTTTGTCGTCAAGTTTGCCAACGTCAACGGATCGGGCTCGGCGAGCGCGAACCAGCTCTTCGCCAAGTCGATCCTCCGCATGGGCGTCCCGGTTTCGACGCGCAACATCTTCCCGTCGAACATCCAGGGCCTGCCGACTTGGTTCGAGGTGCGCGTGTCGGAAGCCGGCTATCTCGGCCGGCGCGGCGGCGTCGACCTCATGGTCGCGATGAACCCGCAGACTTGGGACAAGGATGTCGCCAGCATCGATCCGGGCGGCTACCTGTTCTACGATTCGACCAAGCCGCTGCCGGAGTCGAAGTTCCGCTCCGACATCAACGTGATCGGCGTACCGCTGACGCAGATTTGCAATCGCGAGTATTCCGATCCACGCCAGCGACAGCTCTTCAAGAACATCATCTATGTCGGCGCGCTCGCCGCCTTGCTCGACATGAACGTTGCTGTAATCGAGAAGTTGATCGGCGAGCAGTTCCAAGGCAAGGACAAGCTGATCGCGCCGAACATCCATGCCCTGCATATGGGCCGCGACTACGCCAAGGCGCATCTGAAATGCCCGATCGGGCTGCGCGTGCAACGCGCAGACCAGGTGCGCGACCGCATCTTCGTAGAAGGCAACAAGGCGGCGGCACTGGGCGCGGTCTACGGCGGCGCCACGGTGGCCGCCTGGTATCCGATCACGCCGTCGACGTCGATGGCCGAGGCTTTCGCTAGCCATTGCCGTCGCTACCGCATCGATCCGGAGACCAAGAAGAACCGCTGCGCGATCATCCAGGCCGAGGACGAGCTGGCCTCGATCGGCATCGTCATCGGCGCCGCGTGGAACGGCGCGCGCGCCTTCACCTGCACCTCGGGCCCGGGCATCTCGCTGATGACGGAGTTCATCGGCCTTGCGTATTTCGCGGAGATCCCGGCGGTGATCTTCGACGTGCAGCGGGGCGGACCGTCGGCCGGCATGCCGACGCGCACCCAGCAATCCGACATCCTCGCCGCCGCCTATGCCAGCCACGGCGACACGAAGCACGTCGTCCTGTTCCCCGAGGACCCGCGCGAATGCTTCGAGTTCGGCGCGGATGCCATGGACCTTGCGGACCGG
>DATAAP010000367.1:0-13256 GCA_036260035.1 Alphaproteobacteria bacterium
CGGGTCGTCGACCATGCGGTCGAGATCTTCCTGCGCGGCGTGCAGGCGACCACGGGCAAGAACCCGTCCTGACAGCGCAGCGCACTTCTCGAGTGCGCGCCGAGACGGTGCCGGACCGGCGGCGAGCCTTTCTATCTCGGAAGCTTGGGAACCCCAGAATATTGTCTATGACACGACGCCCGGCGCGAACCGCGAGGTACGGAGCGCAGCGAAACACCCGGGCCGCCGCGTTAACTTTTTATCAACCCAGGCCATCCCCATATCTTGTAGCGCCCGCGCCTTTCCAATACTCTAGTCTGTCCGTTCCTCTTCTGTTCCCGCTATAGAGTCACTGTCTGCCCATGGCCCACGACCTGTTTGCCAGCGTCAAGAAAGAGCAAAGCTACACCGCCAAGGACATCGAGGTCCTGGAGGGGCTGGAGCCGGTCCGCCGTCGCCCGGGCATGTATATCGGCGGAACCGACGAACGCGCCCTGCACCACCTTATTGCCGAGGTGCTCGACAATTCGATGGACGAGGCGGTCGCCGGCCATGCCGACTGGATCGAGGTCCAGCTTGAGGCGTCGGGCCACTGCACTATCCGGGACAACGGTCGCGGCATCCCGGTGGACCCGCATCCCAAGTTCAAGAACAAGTCAGCGCTCGAGGTCATCCTCACGATGCTCCACTCGGGCGGCAAGTTCTCGGATAAGGCCTACAACACCGCAGGCGGCCTGCACGGCGTCGGCATCTCGGTCGTCAACGCGCTCTCCGACGACCTGACGGTCGAGGTCGCGCGCGACAAGAAGCTGTGGTCGCAGACCTATAGCCGCGGCAAGCCGAAGACCAAGCTGCAGTCGCACGGCGCGGTCAACAACCGTCGCGGCACGACCGTGCGGTTCCATCCTGACCCGGAAATCTTCGGCAAGAGCCTGCATTTCAAGCCGGCGACCGTCTTCAAGATGATCCGCGCTAAGGCATTCCTGTTCAAAGGCGTCGAGATTCGCTGGAAATGCGATAAGGCCCTGCTCAAGGCCAACGAGGAGACGCCGGCCGAGGCGACGCTGCATTTCGAGGGCGGCCTCAGGGACGCCTTGCTTGAAATCCTCGGCAAGCGTCCGGCACACACGGCACAACCCTTCTTTGGCGAGTCCAAGCTCAACGGCGCGGGTCGCATCGAATGGGCGATCGCCTGGCCGGGCGACGAAGACGGCGAGGTGCATTCGTATGTGAACACGGTGCCTACACCGCAGGGCGGCAGCCACGAAGCCGGGCTGCGCACGGCGATGTATCGCGGCCTGCGCGAGTACGGCGAGCGCGTCGGCAACCGCCGCGCGGAGCAGATCACCGCCGAGGACGCGATGGATGGCGCAATCGTGCTGCTGTCGCTGTTCATCAAGGAGCCGCAGTTCCAGGGTCAAACCAAGGACCGCCTCGGCATGCCCGAGGCGCAGCGCATGGTCGAGTCGGTCATGAAGGACCATTTCGACCACTGGCTCCATGACGACGCGACCGCGGCGAAGGCGCTGCTCGACCACGTCGTCAACCGGCTCGAGGAGCGCCTGCGGCGACGCCAGGAGCGCGACACCGCGCGCAAGAGCGCCACGCGCAAGCTGCGCCTGCCCGGCAAGCTTTCGGACTGCACGCGCTCGACGCCGCAGGGCACCGAGATCTATCTGGTCGAGGGTGACTCGGCCGGCGGCTCGGCAAAATCGGCGCGCGACCGCGAGACGCAGGCCGTGCTCCCGCTACGCGGCAAGATCCTCAACGTCGCCAGCGCCTCGGCCGACAAGCTGCGCCAGAATCAGGAACTGTCGGATCTGCTGCAGGCGCTCGGCTGCGGCAGCGGCGCGAATTTCGACGAGTCGAAGCTGCGCTACGAGCGCGTCATCATCATGACTGATGCCGATGTCGACGGCGCGCACATCGCCTCGCTGCTGATGACGTTCTTCTATCGCGAGATGCCGAAGCTGATCGAGACCGGCCATCTCTTTCTCGCGATCCCGCCCCTCTATCGCCTCAGCGCCGGCGGCACTGTGATCTACGCGCGCGACGACAAGCACAAGGACGAGATCCTCGCGGGCGAGCTGAAGGGCAAGGGCAAGGTCGAGATCAGCCGCTTCAAAGGCCTTGGCGAGATGCCGGCCTCGCAGCTCAAAGAGACCACGATGGCGCCGGGCAAGCGCACCCTGCTCAAGGTGCAGCTCGTGGACGACCCGAAGGAGACGAAGCGGACGGCGAAACTGGTCGAGACCCTGATGGGCCGCAAGCCGGAGCTGCGCTTCGCCTATATCCAGGAAAACGCCCAGTTCGCGCGCGATCTGGACGTGTGACCCGTCCGGGACTTTAATCCCGCGAATTCTAGCTTTCCGGGTTACATCCTCTGTCACAATCCGTTCGTGACAGCGGTGGCGCGCGGTCTTCGTGCATACTGGCCGCCGCCGCGCTGGTCGCGCCACGTCGAGCATCGCGGTCCGTCGGCACGCACGCTCCTGCCGAGCGTCAGGCGCATGCGGCTGCTCTTCGACGAACGGGGAGAACAAGGAGGACACCAGATGACCTTCCCAAGTCCTGACGCAAGCGTCTCGAGGCCGGCCGCGGCCGGCCAGTGTCTCGCGGCGCTCGGCGCCGTTCTGGCGCTGCAATTTGCAGCATCGGCGGCCCTCGCCCAGCAGCAGCAACCGCCTGCGTGGGCACAGGGGCGTCCGCCGGGGATGGAGAATTCGCAGCTGGCACCGCATGCGCCGCGCATGACGGTCACTGCGCCGGACAAGATCCCGCTCGACAAGATCAACGTGCCGAGCGGCTTCAAGGTCGAGCTGTGGGCGCACGGCATGCCTGGTGCGCGCATGATGACCCTCGGTGACAAGGGCACGGTGTTCGTCGGCACGCGTACGATTGGACGCGTCTACGCCGTGTTCGATAGCGGCGGCGAACGCAAGACGCAGATCATTGCGCAGGGATTGACGCAGCCGAACGGCGTCGTGTTTCGCAACGGCGCGCTCTACGTAGCCGCGATCAGCCGCATGCTGCGCTACGACGGTGTGGAAGAGAAGCTCTCCGGCGGGCTCCAGCCCGTGGACCTGACGACGGCTTTCCAGCTTCCGCCCGAGCCGCACCATGGCTGGAAGTTCCTCGCGTTCGGGCCCGACAACAAGCTGTATGTGCCGATCGGCGCGCCCTGCAACATCTGCGAGGTGTCGCCGGCGCATGCCCAGATCCGCCGCTATAATGCGGATGGCAGCGGCATGGAGGTCGTCGCGCGCGGCGTCAGGAACTCGGTCGGCTTCGATTTCCATCCCCGCACCGGCGAGCTGTGGTTCACCGACAACGGGCGCGACTGGGCCGGCGAAGACGGGCCGGAAGAGGAACTGAACCGAGTCACCACTCCCGGCGCGGATTACGGCTTCCCCTACTGCCATGCGCAGGGCCTTCCCGATCCCGACATCAAGAAAGAGAATGCATGCGACGGCGTCGTGAAGCCGGTCGCCCTGCTCGGCCCGCACGCGGCCGCACTCGGCATGCGCTTCTACACCGGTCAGATGTTCCCCGCCGAGTATCGCGAGCGGATCTTTGTCGCGCGGCGCGGGTCATGGAACCGCACCGAGAAGTTCGGCTATGACGTGGTGATGGTCTCGGCCAATCCTGACGGAACGAACGCCAAGGTCGAGCCGTTCATGACCGGCTTCCTCGACAAGCAGTCGAACAGCTTCTGGGGCCGCCCGGCGGACGTGATGCAGATTCGCGACGGCTCCCTGCTGGTGTCCGACGAGGAAAATGGCGCGATCTACCGCGTCTCCTATCAGCGCTGACGTGCGTCCCGGCCGACGCCTTGGCCGTCGGCCGGGATTCCTCACGATGCAAGCAAGACTTCTCAATGCGGCAGCGCTCGCAGCGGTCATCATGCTGTGCCCGGTCGTTGCGCCAGCAGAAGGCGATCCTGAGCGCGGCCGCGCGAAGGCTGAACCGTGCATCGCGTGCCATAGCGAGACCGGCAATTCCTCGGTCGAACTCACGCCATCGCTGGCGGCCCAGCCGGAGAGCTATTTGTTCCTACAGCTGTTCCTGTTCCGCGAAGGACTGCGTCAGGTGCCGGCGATGACCCCGTTCGTCCAGGGCCGGTCCGACCAGGACCTGGAGGACCTCGCCGCCTATTTCTCTCGCCTTCCGCTCAATCCGCCGAAGGAGCCCACTGACCCCGCCCGGCAAGCGCGCGGCGCCGCGCTGTCGCAGGCCTTGCGATGCGGCTCGTGCCATCTGCCCGGCTACACCGGACAGGCGCAAATGCCGCGGCTCGCCAGCCAGCGCGAGGACTATCTCCGCCACGCCATGCTGCAATACCAGGCCAACGAACGCGCCGGCACCGACACCAGCATGACCGCCGTCCTTTACGGCCTCTCGCCGGAGGACATTGACGCCCTCGCCCACTACATGGCGCAGCGGCGCTAGGCGGATCGCGTCTGGCAACAGTCCCTGGCCGGGTCGCCGGAGCTATAGGAACTTGATCATAGACACTGGAATTGAAACGCGGCGGCCAGCGTTGATACTACAACGCCACTTTCGGGAGAACCACGGTGCGTGCCTATCCCTTGCTTCTGGTCGGACTGGCCCTTAGCGGGTGCGCCGGCACATCCATTGTGCACAGCAGCTACTACAACTCGGCCTACACGCCGGGGCATGTCCAGCTGGCCGCGGCGAGCGGCCCGTCGCTCGCCGTGATCCGCAACGATCCCTTCCCTGCTGATCGCGACAATGCCGGCGTGCTCGCCGCCATGCAGGGCCGCAATTTCGGGCCGAAGATGTACTTCACGCAGACGCCGCGGCCAGAAGATCGTTACGGCTACAAGGTCGTGATGGACTTCGGATCGGCATCCGCGCGCTATGCGAGCCAATGCGCGGCGCCGCCAACGCCTCCCGCCGCGACACCGCTGGCCGGGCCTATCGCGGCCACCGCCTCTTTTTGCGTCGGCGATGTGCTGCTGACCGACGCCTCGGGTTCGATCAGCGGCGCCACCGGGCCGGACGATCCTGCGTTCAGGCGCCTGATCGGCGATCTGATGGTGGCCCTGACACCGCCTTACGATCCCAACCGCCGCGGAGACGAGTGGCCCTTTTAGTCGGAGACCAGCCACGCGCGCATCGCCGCGTTGACCGCCTCCGGTCGCTCAAGCGGCGACAGGTGGCCGCATTCGGGTACCACCACCAGACGCGCATTGGGAATGTCGGCCGCCATCTCGCGATGCATCTCAACCGGAGTGGCCTGATCTTCGTGGCCGCACAGGACGAGAGTCGGGCAATGGATCTGCGACAAGCCCGGCCGGCTGTCAGGGCGCCCGATGATCGCGGTCTGCTGCCGGATAAAGACATCGCGTCCGGCCCGCGCAGTCATGCTCATGACCGTTTCGGTCAGCGTTTTGTCGTTCAGCCGCGAAGGATGGATCCAGCGCGGCAGCAGCCGCGGCGTAACCCCCTTGAACTGGCCCTGCTGGCACATGTTGATGAACGCGCGCCGCTCCTTCGTCTGCTCGGGCGTGTCCGGCCGCGCCGAGGTGTCGAGCAATGCCAGCCGCATCACGCGCTGCGGCGCCTGCCGCATGATCTCGAACGCGACATAGCCACCCATCGACAGACCGGCCAGGGCGAAGCGTGGCGGCGCCGCGCCGAGAACGGATTGCGCCATGGTCGCCATGCTATCGCCCCTGGTGAGGTCGCCGACGCTCATGTCGGCGATTTCGGCCAGTGCGACAAGCTGCGGCTGCCACAGCGCGGCATCGAGTAGCAGGCCAGGCAGAAGAACGAGCGGTGTGCGTTCGGTCATGGAAGCTTTGGATCAGGAAAGGCGGGACCCTAGTCGCGAAAGAAGATGCGGCCAAGCACCGCGGTAAGCGCCTGTGGATAAAGTTGACTTGCGCATTGGAGTTTCTATGATCGCGCCCCATCTAGCTAAAGAGCCGGGCGGATTCGCTTGGCAAGCTTGGCCCTCCGATTGAGAGCCTTAGGGTAAAGTACTGAAAGAATGAAGTTTACTGATCTCGGCTTAAGCGCCGAAGTGCTGCGCGCCGTAGCCGATGCGGGCTATGAATCGCCCACTCCGATCCAGCAGCAGGCGATTCCGTATGTCCTGATGGGGCGCGATGTCCTCGGATGCGCTCAGACCGGAACCGGCAAGACGGCGGGTTTCACCCTGCCCATGATCGAAATTCTGGCGAGCGGCCGCGCCAAGGCGCGCATGCCGCGCTCGCTGATCCTCGAGCCGACGCGCGAGCTCGCGGCCCAGGTCGCCGAGAATTTCGACGCCTATGGCAAGTACAGCAAGCTGACCAAGGCGCTGCTGATCGGCGGCGTCTCTTACGACGATCAGGAGCGGCTGCTTGACCGTGGCGTCGATGTGCTGATCGCGACGCCGGGGCGTCTGCTGGACCATTTCGAACGCGGCCGCATCCTGTTGGCCGACGTAAAAATCCTCGTTATTGACGAGGCCGACCGCATGCTCGACATGGGCTTCATCCCCGATGTCGAGAAGATCGTCAGCCTGCTGCCGCCGCTGCGGCAGACCCTGTTCTTCTCCGCGACCATGGCGCCTGACGTGCGCCGCCTCGCGGACAAGTTTCTGTCCAATCCCAAGACGGTGTCCGTCGCGCCGCCCGCCTCGACGGGCGCCACCATCGTCCAAGCGCTGGCCATAGTGCCGTCGGATGATTGGCAAAAGCGCGAGGCTTTGCGTCGCCTGCTGAAATCGGAGCCGGTCAAGAACGCACTGATCTTCTGCAACCGTAAGCGCGACGTCGATATTCTCTACAAGTCGCTCAAAAAGCACGGCTTCAACGCCGGCGCGCTGCATGGCGACATGGATCAGTCGACCCGCACGGAAACGCTCGATGCGTTCAAGCGTGGCGAAATCACGTTGCTAGTATGTAGCGACGTCGCCGCGCGCGGCCTCGACATCGACGACATGTCGCACGTCTTCAATTTCGATGTCCCGATCCACGCCGAAGACTACGTGCACCGCATCGGCCGCACCGGCCGGGCCGGGCGGACCGGGCATTCCTTCACCCTCGGGACACATGACGACACCAAGTTCATCACGGCGATCGAGCAGCTGATCGGCAAGCCCATACCCCGCATCACAATCGAAGGGATGGCGGCGCCGGAAGCTCCAGCTGCCGGCGAAACGCGCCACAGCCGTGGGCGCGGCGGGCGCCGCAACCAGCGCAGCCAGTCCGGGCGCGGCGAGCGCCGCGGTCATCCCGAGCGCGTGCAGGCGACTGAAGCGCCCGGCGTGCGGGAGCCACAGCGTCCGGCAACGGTCGCGCCGCTGCCGCCGCGGCCCGATAAACGTCGCGAACCGCCGCCGGCGCGCGGACGCGAGCGGGATCGCGACGACGGCCCGACGCCAGTTGGCATGGGCGACCATATCCCGGCCTTCCTGCTGCGCGGTCGCCGCGCCGTCGGCTAGACTGGACCGCTTCTCGCAGGGGGTGCCGTGCAGACGATCTTCATCATGGTCAAGTGCGAGCTCGGGAAATCCTACGAGGTCGCAGACGAAGCCGTGCAGAGCATAGAGCAGGTTTCCGAGGTCTACTCTATCTCCGGCCAGTATGATCTGCTGATGAAGTGCTATTTGCCCGATGGCCAGGATGTTGGCCATTTCGTTATGGGCGTGCAGAAGCTGCCCGGCGTGAAGGACACCTTCACGCTCATCACGTTCAAGGCGTTCTCCTAGCATCGAGAAGCAGCAGCTGGTGCGCGTGATCGCACCCGGCCTGCGCGCTCTCCTTCTCCTGCCGGTCTAGGTCTTGCCGGCACCAGCCGGCCCGGATTGGCGCGCCAGTCGCGCCGCAGCTCCTCCAGATACGGCAGGACTTCAAGAACCAGCACCGCGCCGAGTGCCACGGCCACATAGGCTGAGGCAATGGCTCGCGCTCCAGACGGCAGCTCCTTGAGGAAGCTGTGGACATGCTGCTCGATACGGCTTGTGCCGCGTGACGTTGCACCGCGCTCGGCAAACTCACCTGGCAGGGGTTTGTTCTAAGAGCGGTGAAGCGTCACGCATCCGGAATGGCTAAGCGAAAGGGAGTCGCGGCGCGACTCAGCGACATCGAAGGGTCCAGACCAGATACTCGCGTGTGCCGTCGACCCGCGAGGTCTGGCGAGCGACCTGACTGCCATTGGGACAAGCTGATTGGGCAGCCGCCGGATCCATCACCGCCGTCGCTATCACGCGGCCGTTCTCCTTGTAGAGCCGCTCGACCTGCGCGGTCGCCGCGAAATAATTTTGCGGCGGGGCACTGTCGGCGTTCCAGCCCAAGCTCAATATCGGCGCAACGATGAAGGTGCCGAGGACAAGCGCATCTGCCGGCATCGAACTCTCCCCGAGATTGTGCCAAGCGATGCTACGCGAGCGATAGTTCGTAGCGCAACGCGCTCGGGAGCGGAGGCTTGCCCCGACTGGACGATTATTTTAAGCTTAAAATAATTCATCGGCGGCTTGCCGCCGGAGCGACGGGAGCGCAATGGCCGTATCGGCGCCGCGTAGCGTTTCGAGCACCGCTAGTCAGAGCGGATCCGCCAGCCTTCCGCTCGCCGGCCGGCATGCGGTCGTCACTGGCGCGTCGCGCGGCATCGGTGCCGCCATCGCCGCCGAACTGGTCCGCCTGGGGGCGGACGTGACGCTGATCGCTCGGCGTCCCGACCCACTCGCCGCCTTGACCCGATCGCTTTCCGGCGGGCCCGCGCGCGTCCGCGACATCGCCGCGGATGTCACTGATGAAGCGGCCACATCACGCGCGCTGGCTGACGCCGCGTCGGCGCTCGGCGCGCCCGCCATCCTGATCAACAATGCCGGCGGCGCCGAGAGCTCACCCTTCGCCCGGACAGACCCCGCGCTGTGGCGGCGCATGATCGATCTCAACCTGACAAGCGCCTATCTATGCACGCGCGCCGCGGCACCGGCGATGATTGCCGCCGGCTGGGGCCGTATCATCAACGTCGCATCGACCGCCGGACTCAAGGGCTATAGCTATGTCAGTGCCTATGTAGCCGCGAAGCACGGCGTCGTTGGCCTGACCCGCGCACTGGCGGTCGAGCTCGCTCGCACGGGCGTCACCGTGAATGCCGTCTGTCCGGGCTATACCGACACGCCAATGCTCGGCGCTGCGATCGCCACGATCGCGGCCAAGACGAAACGCAGCAGCGATGAGGCGCGCGCGAGCCTCGCCGCGAGCAACCCGATGGGGCGGCTGATCGCGCCTGAGGAGGTTGCAGCAGCGGTCGGCTATCTGTGTCTGCCTTCAGCCGGCTCGATAACCGGCCAGACCGTGACAATCGACGGCGGAGAGACGGCCTGATGGACCAGGACGCCCCTATCGGCCCCGTCACCGACCGCGAAAGCGCCCTTGCCCGCGACGACAAGCTCGAACTGCGCGTCTGGCTTAGGCTGCTCACCTGCGCGAATCTGATCGAGGCACGCGTGCGCGCCGGGCTGCGCGAGGATTTTTCGATCACCCTGCCCCGCTTCGACTTGCTGGCCCAGCTCGATCGCGCACCCGACGGGCTGACGATGGGCGAGCTGTCGGACCGTCTGATGGTCTCAAACGGCAACATCACCGGGCTAGTCGAGCGTCTGGTCAGCGAAGGGCTGATCGCCCGCGCGCCCTCGCCGAGCGACCGCCGCCGCAGCCGCGTGAAGCTGACACCGGCAGGCAAACGCGCCTTCGACGCCATGACGCCGACGCACGAGCGCTGGATCGACGATCTGTTTGCCGGTCTCAGCCGCGCCGAGATGGCGGAGCTCCTGGCCCTGCTGGCGAAGCTGAAGCGCTCCATCCAGGGGAGCGGGCCGGGAGCGGCTCTGAAGGACAATCCATGATGCTCACCGCCTACACCGCCGACCGGATCAAGCCGCAGCACTTTGCATGGTCGCTGCGCGACCGTGTCGCCACCGTCGTACTGAACCGGCCGGAGCGGAAGAATCCGCTCACGTTCGAGAGCTATGCCGAGCTGCGCGACCTGTTCCGCGACCTCGTCTATGTCGACGAAATCCGCGCGGTCGTGATTACCGGCAGCGGCGGCAATTTCTGCTCCGGCGGCGACGTCCACGACATCATCGGCCCGCTGGTGAAGATGGAGATGCCGGAGCTGCTGCGCTTTACGCGCATGACCGGCGATTTGGTCAAGGCCATGCGCGCCTGCCCGCAGCCGATCATCGCCGCGATCGACGGCATCTGCGCCGGCGCTGGGGCGTGCGTCGCCATGGCCAGCGACCTGCGCTACGGCACTACGCGCAGCAAGACCGCCTTTCTGTTCACCCGCGTCGGCCTGGCCGGATGCGATATGGGCGCGTGCGCTATCCTGCCGCGGATCATCGGCCAGGGCCGCGCCGCGGAGCTGCTTTATACCGGCCGCTCGATGTCCGGCGAAGAAGCCGAGCGCTGGGGCTTTTTCAACCGTCTGTGCGATCCCGACGCACTGCTCGGCGATGCGGAAGGAATGGCCCGTCAACTCGCGCATGGCCCCACCTTCGCCCATGCCATGACAAAGAAGGCGCTGGATCACGAGTGGAACATGGGCGTCGAGCAGGCGATCGAAGCGGAGGCGCAGGCCCAGGCGATCTGCATGCAGACGGAGGATTTCGAGCGCGCGTACCGCGCCTTCGTCGCCAAGCAGAAACCGGTCTTCGAGGGGAATTGATGGTTGACCGCAGCTTCCTCGCCTGGCCGTTCTTCGATGAGGCGCATCGCGCGCTGGCGGCGCAGCTCGATGCCTGGACCGCGCAGCACATCGCGCCGCACGAACATGAGGAGAGCGACGTCGACGCCCTCTCCGCGGAATTCGTGCGCATGCTCGGCGATGCAGGCTGGCTGAAATACGCCGTGCCGAAGTCGTATGGCGGCCATTTCGATAGGCTCGATGTCCGCTCGTTGTGCCTGATCCGCGAGACCCTGGCGCGGACCTCCGGCCTTGCCGATTTCGCCTTCGCGATGCAGGGGCTCGGCTCGGCTTCGATCGCGTTGTTTGGCGCCGAAGCATTGAAGCGCCGGTATCTGCCCAAAGTTTGCGCCGGCGCGCAGATCGCCGCCTTCGCCTTGTCCGAGCCGGAGGGCGGTTCCGATGTCGCAGCAATGCGCACCACCGCGCGTCGCGACGGCGACAGCTATGTGATCGACGGCACGAAGACCTGGATCTCGAACGGCGGCATCGCCGGGCACTACGTCGTGTTCGCGCGGACCGGCGAAGCACCAGGCGCCAAGGGTCTGTCGGCCTTCGTCGTCGACGCCGATGCGCCGGGGCTCACAATTGCCGAGCGCATCCAGACCATCGCGCCGCATCCGCTCGCCACACTCGCGTTCAGGAACTGCCGTATCCCCGCGGACCATCTGCTCGGCAAACCCGGCGAAGGCTTCAAGATCGCCATGGCGACCCTCGACATCTTCCGCTCGACGGTGGGCGCCGCAGCACTGGGCTTCGCGCGGCGGGCGCTCGATGAGGCGCTCGCGCGCGCGCAGACGCGCGAAGCGTTCGGGCAGAAGCTGGCCGAGTTCCAGACCACGCAGAACAAGATTGCCGATATGGCGGTCGACATCGATGCAGCGGCCCTGCTGATCTATCGCGCCGCATGGTCCAAGGATCGCGTCGCCGATCGCGTAACCCGCGAAGCTTCGATGGCCAAGATGTTCGCGACAGAAGCCGCGCAGCGCGTGATCGACGCGGCCGTGCAGCTCCATGGCGGCCTGGGCGTTGTGTCCGGCGTTCCGGTCGAGCGGCTGTACCGCGAAATCCGCGCCTTGCGAATCTACGAAGGTACGACGGAGATCCAGAAGCTGGTCATCGCCGGGCAGGTCATGGCGGCGCATGGCGAAGCGGTGAAGAAGGCGGCGGAGTAGCCATGAAGCTCCTCGAGCCGCTCAAGATCGGCAGCATGACCATCCCCAACCGGGTGCTCGTCCCGGCGATGGTCACGCGCCTGTCAGGAGAGGACGGCTTCGTCAACCAGCCGATCATCGATCGCTACGTGCGCTACTCCGAAGGCCATGTCGGCCTGATCGTCGTCGAAGCGACGGCCATCCACGGCGCCAAGTCCGGGCCGCTGCTGCGCATATCCGACGACAAGTTCATTCCCGGCCATCGCGAGCTGGTGAGACACGTGCACGATGCCGGCCCTTCGAAGATCGTGCCGCAGATCATCCATTTCATGAAGGTCGCGCGCTCGGGCTGGCGGCAGACGATCGACACGCTCTCCACCACAGACATCGACCAGATCGTCGGCCAGTTCGCCGCGGCCGCCGGGCGCGTGCGCGAGGCTGGATATGACGGCGTCGAGCTGCATTCTGCGCACGCCTACACGCTCTCCTCCTTCCTATCACGCCACAACAAGCGCCGCGACGAGTATGACGGCCGCACGCTGGAAGGACGGCTGCGGATGTTCGGCCGCGTCATGACCCGCGTTCGCGAGACCGTCGGGAAGGACTTTCCTGTGGGCGTCCGTTTCCTCGCGGAGGAAGCGATCAAGGACGGCTATGCCCTGCCGGATTCGCAGCGCATCGCACTGCGATGGCGCAGATGGGCGTCGATTACATTTCGCTCTCCGTAGGCGGCAAGTTCGAGGATGCGGTGCACAAACCGGGTGAAGCGCTCTACCCCTATACGGGCTACAGCGGCGACCGCTGCATGCCGGGCGACTGGTATCCGCCCCTGCCGCACGCGCATCTCGCGGCGGGCATCAAGCAGTACATCAACGAAAAAGGCTATAACGTGCCGGTCGTCTCGGTCGGCAAGATCAGCGATCCGGAGGATGCCGAACGCCTGCTGCAGGAAGGCAAGGCTGACATCATCGGCATGGCCCGGCAGCTCCTCTCCGACCCCGACTGGGTGCGCAAGGTCGAGGAAGGCCGATCCGGGAAGATCATCCGCTGCATCTATTGCAACGTCTGCAAGCAGCTGGACGAGAATTTCAAGACGGTGACCTGCTTCCTCTGGCCCAAGGGCCTGATCCAGGCGCCGCGCGAGGACTTGTCGAGCGATGCGCCGCATTGGCCGGCGGATGGCGCCGGCCTCGCCGCCACCATCAAGAACGGCGCCGTCCAGCTCGCCTGGAAGCGCGCCGAAGGCACCGATATCACCGGCTATGACGTCTACCGCGCCGAGGACGGCGGCGATTTCGGCATAATCGAGGCGGTGAAGGCGCCCAAATGCACCGACCGCCTCGTGCTCGGCGGGCTCGGCTACAGCTACCACGTCGTCGGCTACGACAAGTCCGGCCGTCATACGCCGCCGTCGAA
>DATAAP010000368.1:0-6405 GCA_036260035.1 Alphaproteobacteria bacterium
CCCTCACCGGCGCCATGAACGCGCTGTCGGCCGGCAATATGAATGCGGAGATCCCGGGCAGCGGCCGCGCCGACGAAATCGGCACGATGGCCAAGGCCGTCGACGTGTTCAAGCGCAGCATGATCGAAGCCGATCGCCTGCGCGCGGCGCAGGAGGAGACGAAGCAGCGCACAGAAGTGGAAAAGAAGGCGATGCTCGGAAAGCTGGCCGATTCGTTCGACGCGCAGGTAAAAGGCGTCGTCGACCGCGTCTCGGCCTCGGCCGAGGAGATGCAGGGCAGGGCCCGCACCATGTCGGCCGCAGTAGAGGACGCGTCCAAGCGCTCCACCGCCGTGGCCGCGGCGTCCGAAGAGGCATCGACGAATGTGCAGACCGTCGCATCCGCGGCGGAGGAGTTGTCTTCGTCGATCGCGGAGATCAATCGGCAGGTCGTGCAGTCGGCGCGCATCGCCGACAAGGCGGCCGAGGAAGCCGACCGCACCAACCAGTCGGTGCGCGGCCTCGCTGAGGCGGCGCAGAAGATCGGCGACGTCGTCAAGCTGATCAACGAGATCGCGGCGCAGACGAACCTCCTGGCGCTCAACGCGACAATCGAGGCGGCCCGTGCTGGCGAGGCCGGCAAGGGCTTCGCCGTCGTGGCGAGCGAGGTCAAGAACCTCGCCAATCAGACCGCGAAGGCGACCGAGGAGATCGGCGGCCAGATCAGCGCCATCCAGAGCGCGACGCAGGACTCCGTCAAGGCCATCGAGGGCATCGGTTCGACCATCAAGCAGATCCACGAGATCGCCACCACGATCGCCGCGGCGGTCGAGGAGCAGGGTGCTGCGACCCAGGAGATCGCGCGTAACGTCCAGCAGGCGGCGGCCGGCACCGGCCAGGTGTCGTCGAATATCGCCGACGTGACCCGCGCGGTCGGGGAGGCGGGCGGTGCCGCAACGCACGTGCTCTCGGCTGCGAGCGGCCTGACGCAGCAGTCGGACACGCTGCGCCGGCAGGTCGGCGAGTTTCTGGCCGCGATTCGGGCATCCTGACGGTCTAGGTTGGGGCAAGGTGCGGCATCATGTCGGGTCGGCCTTGCGCTGAGGCCGTGAAACCCCGATCTTTGGGGTAGATGTCGACGGCCCTCGACCGTCCGGCGGGCGACGAGCCGCGGGTTACCGCGGTCCTCGGGCCCACGAACACCGGCAAGACTCACCTGGCGATCGAGCGGATGCTCGGCCACCGCACGGGCATGATCGGCTTCCCGCTGCGGTTGCTGGCGCGGGAGAACTACGACCGCATCGTCAAGCTGAAGGGCGCCAACAGCGTGGCGCTGATCACCGGCGAGGAGCGGATCGTGCCGCCGGCGCCGCGCTGGTTCGTCTGCACGGTCGAGGCCATGCCGCTCGATCGCGAGGTTGCCTTCCTAGCGGTGGACGAGATCCAGGTCGCCGCCGATCGCGAGCGCGGGCATATCTTCACTGACCGGCTGCTGCACGCGCGCGGCTATGCGGAGACGATGTTCCTCGGCTCCGAGACGGCGAAGCCGCTGATCCGCAAGCTCGTGCCAAAAGTGGAATTCGTCGCGCGCCCGCGCTTCTCGAAGCTGACCTATCGCGGACCGCTGAAGATCACGCGCCTGCCGCGCCGCACGGCCGTGGTGGCGTTCTCCGCAGCCGACGTCTACGGCATCGCCGAGCTGGTGCGGCGGCAGCGCGGCGGCGCCGCGGTCGTCTTCGGCGCGCTCAGTCCGCGCACGCGCAATGCGCAGGTGGCGATGTACCAGGCCGGCGAGGTCGACTACCTGATCGCGACGGACGCGATTGGCATGGGCCTGAACATGGATATCGACCATGTCGCCTTCGCGGAGCTGGTCAAGTTCGATGGCCGCATGCCGCGACGGCTGTCCGTCGCGGAACTGGCGCAGATCGCCGGTCGCGCCGGCCGGCACATGAGCGATGGCACATTCGGCACGACGGCGGAGATCGGTGGGCTTGATCCTGCCACGGTCGACGCGATCGAGCAGCACCGCTTTCCCAATCTGACGGCGCTGTTCTGGCGCAATGCCGACCTCGATTTCCGCTCGCCAGGAGCACTGTTGGCGAGTCTCGAGCGCCGCGCGCCGGCGCCTGAACTGATCCGCATGCGGGAGGCCGACGATCACACGACGCTGCAGGCGCTCATGCGCGACAGCTCGATCATGGACCTGACGCACGACCGTGAACACGTCCGCCTGCTGTGGGACGTTTGCCAGATTCCCGATTTCCGCAAGACTTTGGGCGACGCGCATCCGCGGCTCGTTGGCCAGATTTTCCGGCGGCTGCGGCACGGCCATGGCAAGCTGCCGACCGACTGGGTTGCCAATCAGGTCGCCCGTCTCGAGCAAGTCGAGGGCGACATCGACGCCCTGCTGATGCGCCTAGCACATGTGCGCACCTGGACCTACATCTCGCACCGACCCGCCTGGCTGGAAGACGCCGCGCATTGGCAGGAGCGCACGCGCGCCATCGAGGACCGCCTGTCCGACGCGCTGCATGAGCGGCTGACCCAGCGCTTTGTCGATCGCCGCGCCGCGGCGCTCACCCGCCGCTTGAATGATGGCGCGGAGCTGCTGTCCGCCGTCACTTCGGAAGGCGAGGTTCTGGTCGAGGGCCAATTCGCCGGGCGGCTCCAAGGATTCCGCTTCGTCGCCGATCCGAGCGCGCGCGACAGCGCCCGCGCGCTGATCAGCGCCGCCAACCGCGCGGTGCGCCGCGATATCGGCGAGCGCGTGCGCCGCTTTAGCGCCGCGCAGGATGCGGTCTTCACCCTCGATGCGCAGGGAACGATCCAATGGCATGGCCAACCGGTGGGCCGCCTGGCGGCGGGCGATCACGTGCTTGCGCCGCGCGTCGAGCCGCTGTCGAGCGAGCTGCTCGACGCACCACAGCGCGAGGCCGTCCGCCGGCGTCTGAGCGACTGGCTCGCAGCACATCTGCGCGCGCGCCTGCGGCCGCTCTTCCGCGTCGCTGATGCCGAGTTGTCGGGTGCCGCGCGCGGCATCGCCTTCGAGCTGACCTCGGCGCTCGGCACGATCGCTCGGTCGAGGGTCGGCGCGCTGGTGGACGCCCTCGGCTCCGAGGAGCGCAGCGCGCTTGCAAGGGTGGGTGTCGAGATCGGATCGCAGGCCGTGTATCTGCCCGCCCTGAAGCGTGAAGCGCGGTTGCGGGTGCTGCTGTGGGGCGTTAAGGAAGGCACGCCCGCCGCCTATGTGCCGGATGGACGGATTTCACTGCCGCGCGCGCCAGAGCTTGCCCCGACGCCGATGGCGGCGAGCGGCTACCTTCCGGTAGGCCCGCTTTATATTCGCGCCGACCGGCTGGAGCGACTCGCCGCGGCTGCGCGCCGGCTGTCCCGTCAGGGGCCATTCCAAGCGACGCCGGAACTCGCGTCATTGATCGGCGCGCCGCGGCGCGAGCTGGCCGGCGTGCTCGCGGCGCTTGGCTACGCACCATCCGGCGAGGGCGAGCCGCATTTCGCGCCGAAGGAAGGGCGGCGCCGCAAGCGCCGGCGGCGCGAACGCGCCGCAAGTCCGCATTCGCCATTCGCCGAACTGCGGCGACTCGTCAGGTCCTGAATGGCCGGTCCGCACGGCACGGCCGCTCCAGTGGCAGCGCAACGGCTCGACAAGTGGCTGTGGTGCGCGCGCTTCTTCAAGTCGCGCGCTCTTGCTGCGCGAGCATGCCACGAGGGCCGCATCCGCGTCTCCGGTCAGACGCAGCCGAAGGCTCACTATGCGTTGAAAGTCGGGGATGTGTTGACCTTTCCGCTTGGACCGAATATTCGGGTCGTGCGTGTCATGGCGCTCGCCATGCGGCGCGGTCCGCCGGCCGAGGCACGGGGGTTGTACGAAGATCTCGCGGCGGGCCCAACGCTCCCAACATCAGCGGCGGCAGCAACCGGCGGTCCTCCCGACGGCACGGCCGACGACGGCGATGAAGCAGGCGGCAAGTCCGGCGGAGGGAACTGACAGGGGAAGGAACTGACGGTGGATTTCCTGGCTCAGGCGGAATTCTGGACCGCGCTGATGAAGATCATCGGCGTGAACATCATCCTGTCCGGCGACAACGCCGTAGTGATCGCACTGGCCTGCCGCTCGCTGCCGTCGCGCCAGCAGAAATGGGGCATCATCTTTGGCGCCG
The DNA here is from genome assembly GCA_036260035.1 of Alphaproteobacteria bacterium. Lineage (GTDB taxonomy): Bacteria > Pseudomonadota > Alphaproteobacteria > CACIAM-22H2 > CACIAM-22H2 > DATAAP01. The sequence continues at coordinate 4,161 of DATAAP010000368.1, forward strand.
GCGCCGCTGTCCTGCTGCGCGTCATCTTCACCTTCGTGGTGGTCGCCCTGATGGCGGTCCCCTATCTCAAGATGGCGGGCGGCCTGCTGCTGTTCTGGATCGGCTACAAGCTGATGCAGCCGGAGGAAGAGGGCGACAAGGAGGTCGATGCGGCATCGAACCTCATGGGGGCAGTCCGCACGGTGCTGATCGCCGATGCCGTGATGAGCCTCGACAACGTTATCGCCGTTGCTGGCGCCGCCGAGGCCTATCCTCCGGCCAAGAAGGCGCTGATCGGACTCGGCCTGTTGATCAGCATCCCGCTGGTCGTGTCCGGCGCGGCGATCCTGATCAAGCTGATCGCGCGATTCCCGATCATCGTCGTCCTCGGCGCGGGCCTGATCGGCTGGGTGGGCGGCGAAGTCATCGTCACCGATCCCGCGTGGGCCGCTTGGGTCGACGAGCACGCCCACTGGCTGCATTGGGGCGGCCCGCTCGTCGGTGCCGCGGCCGTCATCGGCATCGGCAGGCTGCTGGCGCGGAAACCCGAACCGGCGAAACTGGAAGACCTCGAAGAAAAGAAGCACTAGGAGCGCCGCATGTTTAGGGTCCTCGTTCCCGTCGACGGCTCGGACAATGCCGTGCGCGCGCTGGAGCGGGCGGTGGCATTGGTCCGCGACCGCAAGCCGTTCGAACTGCATCTGTTGAACGTGCAGCCTTCGCTGAGCGGGGACGTCACGACCTTTGTCGGCAGCGCGACCGTGAGGGACTATCATCGCGAGGAAGGCGAGAAGGCGCTGGCCTCGGCACGGACGATGCTCGACCGGCAGGGAATTCCCTACACGCAGCACGTCACGGTCGGGCCGGTGGGTGAGTCCATCGCCGGTTTCGCCAAGAAGCTCGGCTGCGAGACGATCATCATGGGCACGCGCGGCATGGGCAAGATCGCCGGCGCCCTGCTCGGCTCGGTCTCGACCGAGGTGATTCGCCATTCCGACGTGCCGGTGACGCTCGTCAAATAGCGCGAGAGCTTTCCGAATCTGCGGCATAACCACGCGGTCCGCGGGGTTGCACCTGTGCGACCGGCATGTTACCCGGAGGCCCCTTTCCTGAAGGGCCGGAGACTGGTCAGGATGACTTACGTCGTCACCGAAGCGTGCATTCGCTGCAAGTACATGGATTGCGTCGAGGTCTGCCCCGTTGACTGCTTCTACGAGGGCGAAAACATGCTCGTCATTAAGCCGGACGAGTGCATCGATTGCGGTGTGTGCGAGCCCGAATGCCCGGCGGAAGCCATCGTCCCGGATACGGACTCGGGAGCGGAGAAGTGGGTCGAAATCAACCGCGAGTATGCGGAGGTCTGGCCCAACATCACGCGCAAGGGCGAACCGCCAGCCGACGCCGATTCCTGGAAGGGCGTTGCCGGCAAGTTCGACCAGCATTTCAGCGCTAATCCGGCCAAGCGCTAGCGGATAATTCAAGGATTTTCAACAGCTTGGCCGTTTACGCCTGAGCTAATCCTTCCTTTTTCTCGAGAACTGTGGTATTTTGGCTACAGTGCTAAGGCGATGAATTGACGGTGCTGGGGCGTTGCGCCCGGCCGGAAACAGCCGACCTTGCCGGTTTTAAGAGCAGTGGGCGCCCGTGGCGCCCATGCACGGCTTAGCCGTGCATGTTGGACGATGGAGCTAACAAGGTGATGCGTAAGGTGTCGCGCGAAACAAACGAAGTCGGTTTTGGCGTTGGCGACTTTGTCGTCTATCCCACCCATGGCGTGGGCAAGATCACCGGGATCGAGAACCAGGAGATCGCGGGCCAGAAGCTGCGCTTGCTGATCATTCAGTTCGAAAAGGATCGGATGACCCTGCGGGTGCCGGTCAACAAGGCGAAGGGCTCCGGCCTGCGCCGGCTGAGCACGCGCAAGGAGATGCAAACGGCGCTCACGACCCTCAAGGGCCGCTCGCGCGCCAAGCGCACGATGTGGAGCCGCCGCGCTCAGGAATACGAGGCGAAGATCAACTCGGGCGATCCGCGCTCGATCGCCGAGGTCGTGCGCGACCTGCACCGCAATGCCGGTCAGCCGGACCAGTCTTTCAGCGAGCGGCAGATGTACCAGGCCGCCCTCGACCGCCTCGTGCGCGAATTCGCCGCGGTCGAGCGCATCACGGAGGAAACTGCCACGCAGCGCCTAGAGGCAATGCTCAAGGCGGCCTGATCCGGCTCATGGAATGAACTGACCCGCGCGGCAACCTTGCGGTTGCCGCGC
>DATAAP010000369.1:0-2196 GCA_036260035.1 Alphaproteobacteria bacterium
GTTCGACGCTCAAGCGCACGACCACGACGAAAACCCCCGCCGGGGTCGTGGAGGCACGCGCGCGCTGAGCGAAGTCGCATAGCAACCACAGGCCCCGCCGGATCCGGACGGGGCTTTGTCATTTCTGGCGCCCGTCTCTCCGGCCCTAACCCACGGAGAAGACGATATGAATGTTCAACAGACTGCCCTAGGCCGCGCACCGGCTGTCGCCATTGTCGGCGCTACCGGCGCCGTCGGCGCCGAGTTCGTTGGCTGCCTGGAACGACGCGGCTTCCCGCTCTCCAGCCTGCGCCTGCTCGCCTCCGCCCGTTCGGCGGGCAAGCGGGTCGCGTTCCGCGGCCGCGAGATCGAAGTCGAGACTTTGACCGAACGGAGCTTCGACGGCATCGATATCGCGCTGTTCTCCGCAGGCAGCGCGATCTCGCGGCAATACGCGCCGATCGCCGTGCGCGCCGGCGCCACCGTTGTCGACAACTCCTCCGCCTTCCGCATGGATGAAGGCGTGCCGCTGGTCATTCCGGAGGTCAATCCCGAAGCGATCGCGCGGCACCGCGGCATTATCGCCAATCCGAACTGCGTGGTGATCGTGGCGATGACGCCGCTGTGGCCGCTGCACCGGGTGAATCCGATCCGGCGCATCGTGCTGGCGAGCTATCAGGCGGCGTCCGGCGGCGGTGCCGCGATGATGGAGGAGCTGCGCCAGGCGACGAAGGCCCATCTGGCCGACCGGCCGTTCGCGCCCAAGGTGCTGAAGCACGACTACGCCTTCAACCTGTTCAGCCACAACACCAAGGTCGACCTCGCGACCGGCTACAACGAGGAAGAGACCAAGGTCGTCAACGAGACGCGCAAGATCTTCGCGGCACCCGCGCTGCAGATTTCGCCGACCTGCATCCGCGTACCCGTCCTGCGCGCGCATGCCGCGGCGCTCACCGTTGAGTGCGAGCGTCCGATCACGCCCGAAGAGGTGCGCGCGATCATGGGCAAGGCACAAGGCGTGCGCGTGGTCGACGACAGGATCAACAACCACTTCCCGATGCCGAAGGACGCCTCCGGCCAGGACGACATCCTGGTCGGCCGCATCCGGCAGGACATCGGCGATCCGAGCGGGCGGACAGTGGCCCTCTTCGTCGCCGGCGATCAGCTTCTGAAGGGTGCCGCGCTCAATGCCGTGCAGATCGCCGAACGGCTGCCGATCGCTCTCGCCGCTGCGGCCTGAGATTAGACGCGCGCCGCAAAAGAAAAGGGCGGGTCCGGAGACCCGCCCTTTCGCTACAAAGCGTATTCCGCTCAGTTCTTGTCGACCGAGAGCCCGACGAAGCGCTGCTCGCCCTGGCGGTCGACCATGACGAGGACGCCGCGGCGGCCTTGCGTCTTGGCTTCCTGGACCTTGTTGGCGACCTGCTGCGGGTTCGTCACCTGCTCCTGGTTGATCTCGACGATCACCTCGCCGGGACGCAGGCCGCGCTCGGCGGCGGGCGAGCCGTCCTCGACCTTGGTGATCACCACGCCCTTGGTCTTCTCGCCGATTTCGAAGCGGTCGCGCAGCTCCGGCGTGATCGGCGCCAGCGACATGCCGAGCGCTTCGACTGCGCCACCCTGCGGGCCTGGCTGGGTCTGGCGATTGTTGCGGGGCACTGCCGCGACCTGCTCGGTCTCCTCGAGCTCGCCGACCTTGACCTGCAGCTGCACTTCCTTGCCCTTGCGCCACACCGTCACCGGCACGGTCTTGTCGACCGGCGTCTCGGCGACGATGCGCGGCAGGCGCCGCATGTCCGTGACGTCCTTGCCGTCGAACTTGGTGACGACGTCGCCGGACTGGATCTTTGCCTTGTCGGCCGGCCCGTTCTCCGTCACGCGCGCAACCAGCGCGCCCTTCGGCTTGTCGAGGCCGAGGCTCTCGGCGATCTCGTCCGTCACGGTCTGGATGTTGACGCCGAGCCAGCCGCGTCGCGCCTTGCCGTACTGGCGCAGCTGGTCGATGACCGGCTTGGCGAGCGCCGATGGAATCGCGAAGCCGATGCCGACACTGCCGCCCGACGGCGAGTAGATCGCCGTGTTGATGCCGATCACGTCGCCGGCGAGGTTGAACATCGGGCCGCCGGAATTGCCGCGGTTGATCGAGGCGTCGGTCTGGATGAAGTCGTCATACGGCCCGGCATTGATGTCGCGCTGCCGCGCCGAGATGATGCCCTG
>DATAAP010000370.1:0-1823 GCA_036260035.1 Alphaproteobacteria bacterium
CTGCATTGCGCCCGCGCCATCCGCTCGGCTGAGATGATCGGGCTTAGGCCCAGCGTCTCGGCCGATGACATCGCGCGGCTGGTCTGGGAAGGCATCGCGCGCCTGCCGCGCGATGCGGAGCTCTATATCCGCCCGCTCTTCTACGCTGCCGAGGGCTGGCTGGCGCCGAATCCTGACACGACGCGCTTCGCGCTCACGCTCGAGGATGCGCCGCTGCCGGAGTTCAAGGGTTTCAGCGCGACGCTGTCGCCGCTGCGGCGCCCGAGTCCCGAGACCGCGCCGACCGAAGCGAAAGTGTCCGGCCTCTACGTCCATGTCGGCCGCATTAGCGCCGACGCGGGGGCGCGCGGCTTCGATAGCGCCGTGGTGCTCGACCTTAACGGCAACGTCGCCGAGTTCGCCGCCGCCAACCTGTTCATCGTCAAGAACGGCGTCGCACACACGCCGGTGCCGAACCGTACCTTCCTCAACGGCATCACGCGGCAGCGCGTAGTTCAGCTGCTCCGCGCGGCGCGGATCGAGGTGGTGGAGCGCACCCTGACCTTCGCCGAGGTCATGGAAGCCGACGAGATCTTCTCGACTGGGAATTACGCGAAGGTCATGCCGTGCACCCGGATTGAGACGCGTGATCTGCAGCCGGGCCCGGTCACGATGAAGGCGCGCGAGCTCTATCTCGACTGGGCCAAGACGCAGACCAAGCCCGGCTGAGACGCTGCCACGCTCGGAACCCTGCTCCGCTGTTGACGTTGCCTCGGCAGACGACAAACGAGGCGGATCATGACACACGGCTCAGGTAATGCGCAGAAGGTCTACGACATGATCAACGACATCCGTGTGGCGATGATGACAACCGTCGACACCGACGGCTCGCTGCACAGCCGCCCGATGCATGGCATGAAGCCGGACGCGCAGGGTGACCTCTGGTTCTTCACCCGCGCCAGCGCGCCGAAGGTCGGCGAAGTTGAGCGCGAGCATGCTGTCAATCTCGCCTATGCGGATCCCAAGGAGCAGAACTACGTCTCGATCTCCGGACGCGCGCAGATCGTGCGCGACCGCGCGCGCATAGAGCAGTTCTGGTCGGAGCCGCTGCGGGCGTGGTTCCCCAGAGGCAAGGACGATCCGGATATCGCGCTGGTGCGCGTGCGGCCGGAGAAGGCGGAGTATTGGGACAGCCCGTCCAGCACCATCGTGCACATGGTCGGCTATGCCAAGGCCGCACTCACCGGCAAGCCGCCGCATCCGGGCGAGAACGCGAAAGTCGACCTCGAGACCGCGCGCTAGAGGCTACGGCCGTCGAACGGCGTCGGTTTCAACGCGTTAAGATCGACGCCGTCGAGGCAGCGCACGTTGATCGCCGCCATTTTCTTGCCGTCCGGCATCGTGCCTTTTGCGAAGGACTCGATGCCGCAGGTCGGGCAGAAGAGATGGTGAATGACTTTGTGGTTGAACTGGTAATCCTTGAGGATGCCCTCGCCCATTAGGAGCTTGAACTGGTCCTCCGGCACGAAGGTCAGCATCGACCCGCGCTTGGTGCAGATCGAGCAGTTGCAGGCGATGACCTGCGACAGATCAGTCCTCACCTCATAGCGCACCGCGCCGCAGTGGCAGCCGCCGGTATAAGTCTTCATTTCTGGCATGCCGTTCCCCTTCGGTCCGCTATGCGGCCTTCGCGAGCTCGCCCGACAGCGCCTTCCGGATCAGCGCAATCGTCTCCGGAATGCCGTACAGCGCGATGAAGGAGCCGAGCCGCGGGCCCTGCTCCGTGCCGAACAGAACCTCGTAGCAGGACTTGAACCAGGCACGCAGGTCCTTGGCCCAGCCAT
>DATAAP010000371.1:0-9601 GCA_036260035.1 Alphaproteobacteria bacterium
CGTCAATTGGATCGCCAGCGCCGAGAAGGTCAGCCAGCACAAGGTCCGCATCAATCTCAAAAAGGCGTTCCCGGCGGCGCTCGAATACCTCGCCGGCCCGATCAACATTTATCCGAACGAGTATTACGAGAAGGTCGGCCCCAAGGGCATGAGCGACAAGCCGGTCGGCACCGGCCCCTACAAGGTCACCGAGCACCAGCCGGGCCGCGTCGTGCGCCTCGAGCGCAACAAGGATTATTTCAAGGACAGCCCGCGCCCGCAGCCGACGATCGAGAAGCTGGAGCTGCGCCTCATTCCTGACCGCAACACCCAGATGGCGGAGCTGATGGCGGGCGGCGTCGACTGGATCTTCAACGTGCCGCCCGACCAGGCGAACCAGCTCAAGACCGTGCCGACGCTGGAGGTGAAGGCCGGCGAGACGATGCGCATCGTCTTTCTGCATTTCAACAGCACCGACAAGACGGCGATCCCAGCGCTCAAGGACAAGCGGGTGCGCCAAGCCTTCGCGCACGCGATCGACCGCGAGGCGATGCTGAAGACCGTCGTCGGCGAGGGCGCGCGCGTGCTGCACACCAACTGCTTCCCGAGCCAGTTCGGCTGCACGGATGCGGGAGCGCCTCGCTACGAGTACAACCCGGCGAAGGCGAAGGCGCTGCTCGCCGAGGCGGGCTTTCCCAACGGCATCGACGTCGACCTCTATGCCTATCGCGAACGGCACCAGACCGAGGCGATGATCGGCTATCTGCGCGCCGCAGGCATCCGCGCCAATCTGCGCTTCATGCAGTACGCGGCAATGCGCGACGCGATGCGCGAGGGCAAGGGCGCGATCGCGCACCAGACGTGGGGCTCGTTCTCGGTCAACGACGTCTCCGCCTCCACCCCGCACTACTGGAAGTTCCTGGAGGACGACGTCAGCCGAGACCCGCAGGTGCGCGACTGGCTGGAACAGGGCGATTCGTCGGTCGATTCTGAAGTGCGCAAGGAAGCTTACGCCAAGGCGCTGGTGAAGATCGCGCAGGAGAGCTACTCCGTGCCGATGTACTCGCTGCCGGTCTACTACGCGTACACCAAGGACCTCGAGTTCACCGCGTACCCGGACGAGCTGCCGCGGTTCTGGGAAGCGAAATGGAAGTAGCGCCGGCCATTTCCTAAGCAGGATCCGGTTGCGGGGGCCCACTTATCGGGCGCGCCCGCAACTGGACTTGCGGCCGGCCGGTTGCGTATCCTTGACGCAATGCATAACGAATTGCGACAGGGGGTTCGGACATGGAACAGGGTATATTCCGCGCATTCGGCGCGGCCATCCTCATTGCTGGTCTTGCCGCGCCGGCGGAAGCAGGCAAGCGCGACAACACGCTGAAGATCGCCGCCGATCAGGTGCCGGAGAGCATAGACAGCTATTTCAACAATATCCGGATCGGCGTGATCATCACGCACATGATTTGGGATCACCTGGTCTATCGCGATCCCAAGACCAATGAGTACAAGGGCGGTCTGGCCACGGCCTGGCGCTGGATCGACGACAAGACGCTCGAACTCGAGCTGCGCCGCGGCGTGAAGTTCCATAACGGCGAGCCGTTCGACGCCGACGACGTGGTGCACACGATCAATTTCGTGATCAAGCCGGAGAACAAGGTCACCAACCAGAGCAACGTCAACTGGATGGCCAGCGCAGAGAAGATCGACCAGTACAAGGTCCGCATTCAGCTGAAGGCGCCGTTTCCCGCGGCACTCGAGTATCTCGCCGGCCCGATTCCTATCTATCCCAACGAGTACCACGCCCAGGTCGGCCCCAAGGGCATGAATGAAAAGCCGGTCGGCACTGGGCCCTACAAAGTCACCGAGCACCAGCCCGGCCGCCTCGTGCGCTTCGAGCGGAACAAGGATTATTTCAAGGACAGCCCGCGCGCGCAGCCAACGATCGAGAAGATCGAGCTGCGCCTGATCCCGGACCGCAACACGCAGCAGGCGGAGCTCCTGGCCGGCGGCCTCGACTGGATCTACAACGTGGCTCCCGATCAGGCCGAGCAGCTCAAGAATGTGCCACATCTCGAGGTGACCGCCGGCGAGACGATGCGCATCGCGTTCCTGCAGTTCAACGCGACGGAGAAATCGCCGGTGCCGCAGCTCCGCGACGTGCGCGTGCGGCGTGCGATCAACCACGCGATCGACCGCGACGCCATGCTCAAGAGCGTGGTCGGCGGCGGCCGCGTGATCCACGTGCAGTGCTTTCCGCCGCAATTCGGCTGCGACGACACCGACGCGCCGAAATACGCCTACGATCCAGCGAAAGCCAAGGCGCTGCTCGCCGAGGCGGGGCTGCCCAACGGCTTCGAGATGGACTTCTACGCCTATCGCGACCGCCAGCAGACCGAGGCGATCATCGGCTACCTCCGCGCGGTCGGCATTCGCGCCAATCTACGCTTCGTGCAGTATGTCGCGGCGCGCGACCAGATGCGTGAGGGCAAGATCGCCTTCGTGCACCAGACGTGGGGCTCCTACTCCGTCAACGACGTGTCGGCGAACACGCCCGTGTTCTTCAAGTTCCAGGCGGACGACACGGCGCGCGACGAGCAGGTGCGCGACCTTCTGCAGAAAGGCGACAGCGTGGTCGATCCCGCCGCACGCAAGGAAGCCTATGCGAAGGCGCTCGCGCGCATCGCCGACCAGGCCTACACCGTGCCGCTGTACTCGCTGCCGGTCTATTATGCCTACACCAAGGATATGACCTTTACCGCCTATCCTGACGAGCTGCCGCGATTCTGGGAGTCCAGGTGGAAGTAAGCGACGGACAACGCGCATGCATTCGAAACTCCCCCTGCGGCGCGACCCTCACCTTACCCTCTCCCGCAGGCGGGAGAGGGTTTCGGATGCGATGCGCTCAGGCTCCTTCTCTCGCCTGCGGGAAAAGGTGGGGGATGAGGGGCCCTCCGCCGTCCTGATGAGGGCGGTTCGATGCTGATCTTCGCCGCCAAGCGCGGATTGATGGCCGTCCTGGTGGCGCTGACCGTCTCGGTCATCTGCTTCATGCTGGTGCAGCTCTCGACCGACATCGCGACGGCGATGGCGGGCGAAGGTGCGCGCGCCGAGGACATCGAGCTGATCCGCAAGCAGTACGGCTTCGATCGGCCGCTGGTGGTGCAGTATCTCGACTGGCTCGGCCGCGCCCTCACCGGCGACTTCGGGGACTCATTCTATTTCCGCACGCCGGTCAGCGGCATCGTCTGGGAGCGCATGCCGACAACGCTGACCTTGGGCGCGCTCGGCCTGTCCTTCGCGCTGGCGCTGTCGATCCCGCTCGGCGTGCTCGCCGCGATACGGCCGAACAGCTGGATCGACCGCCTCACCCTGACGATCGCAGTGATCGGCCAGGCCATGCCGGTCTTCTGGTTCGCGCTGCTGCTGATCCTGCTCTTCGGCCTCACCTTGCGTTGGCTGCCGATCTCCGGCAGCGAGACCTGGGCGCATTTCGTGATGCCGGCGATCGCGCTGAGCTACTACGCGACGCCGGCGATCATGCGCCTGACGCGCGCCGGGATGCTCGAAGTGCTGCAGGCCGACTACATCCGCACCGCGCGCGCGAAGGGCCTGCGCGCTGGCCGCGTCCTGTTCAAGCACGCGCTGCGCAACGCGATCATTCCGGTCGTGGCCCTTTCAGCGGTGCAGCTCGGCTTCATGCTCGGCGGCTCGGTGATCATCGAGACGGTGTTCGCGCTGCATGGGCTCGGCTATCTCGCCTATGAGAGCATCACGCACAACGACTTTCCGGTGGTGCAGGCGATCGTGCTGCTGATCGCGCTGATCTACATCGTGCTGACGCTGATCGCCGATCTGCTTAATGCGTGGCTCGATCCGCGCATCCGGGTGGGCTGAGCCATGGCAACCGCCCTTGGCCGCCCCGAAACGCTGACGCCGGAAGCGATCCTCGCCCCCACGCCAGGTGCCTTGCTACGCAAGCGCATCTTCGGCCATGGCGGGTTCGTCATCGGCACCTCCGTGCTGACCGTCATCGTCCTGATGGCGCTGCTGGCGCCTCTGATCGCGCCCTACGACCCGTACGAGCAGGACCTGTCGCGCCGCCTGATCCCGCCCTTCTGGTACGAGAAGGGCAACTGGCTCCATCCGCTCGGCACCGACCAGCTCGGCCGCGACTATCTTTCGCGACTGATCTACGGCTCGCGCATCGCGCTGCTGATCGGCGTCTCAGTGATGCTGATCTCGGGCCTGATCGGCACCACGCTCGGCGTCGTCGCCGGCTATTTCGGCGGCAAGGTCGACCTGTTCATCAACTATCTGATCACCACGCGCCTATCGCTGCCGGTGATCCTGGTGGCGCTCGCGGTCGTGGCCTTGGTCGGCAGCTCGCTATGGATCGTCATTCTCGTCCTCGGCCTGCTCAAATGGGACCGCTTCGCCGTAGTGATGCGCAGCGCCACGATGCAGACGCGCAACCTTGACTACGTGATGGTCGCCAAGGCGATCGGCTGCTCGACGCCGCGCATCGTGCTGAGCGAGATAATGCCCAACATCCTAGGCAGCCTCGTCGTGGTGGCGACCCTGGAGATGGCGAGTGCCATCCTGCTGGAGGCGTCGCTCTCCTTCCTCGGCCTCGGCGTGCAGCCGCCACTGCCGTCCTGGGGCCTGATGATCGCCGAGGCGAAGCAGTACATGTTCTTCAGCGCCTGGCTCATCAACATCCCAGGGCTTGCCCTGCTCGTTCTGGTTCTGGCAATCAACCTGCTCGGTGACGGCGTGCGGGACATCGCCGCACCCGAGCAACGCAGCTGACGGAGACTTCATGACGCGCGCGCAAGCCATCGCCAACGCCGAGAGCTATTACGACAGCGGCGCCTTCTATACCGAGCTCGGCCGCCGCGTGGCGATTAAGACCGAGAGCCAGAACCCGGAGCGCCGCGCGGAGCTGAAGCGCTACCTCGCGGAGGAGATGACGCCAAGCCTGGAAGCGCTCGGCTTCACCTGCCGCATCGTGCCAAACCCGTCGGACAAGGGTGGTCCGTTCCTCGTCGCCGAGCGCATCGAGGACCCGGCGCTCGCCACCGTGCTGACCTACGGGCACGGCGACGTCATCCGCGGCCAGGAGACGCAATGGCGCGAGGGGCTGATGCCGTGGGCTTTGAAGCCAGAGGGGGACCGCGTCTACGGCCGCGGCACGGCCGACAACAAGGGCCAGCACACGATCAATCTCGGCGCGGTCGCCGCGGTCCTCAAGGCGCGCGGCCGACTGGGCTTCAATCTCAAGGTCCTGATCGAGACCAGCGAGGAGGTCGGCTCGCCCGGCCTGCGCGATTTCTGCGAGCAGCAGAAGACGCTGCTCAAGGCCGATGTGCTGATCGCTTCCGACGGCCCGCGCCTCACGCCGCAGCGCCCGACCATCTTTCTTGGCTCGCGCGGCGCCATGAATATCGATTTCACAGTCGACCTGCGCGAGGGCGGCCACCATTCCGGTAACTGGGGCGGCCTGCTCGCCAATCCGGGCATCATCCTCGCCCACGCCCTCGCCTCGATCACTACGCCTACTGGCGCCATCCGCATCCCGGAATGGAAGCCCAAGTCGCTGCCGAATTCCGTGCGTGTGGCGCTTGCCGATTGTGTCGTCGAGGGCGGCGAGGACGCGCCGTCGATCGATCCCGACTGGGGCGAGCCCGGCCTGTCGCCAGCCGAAAAGGTGTTCGGCTGGTCGAGCTTCGAGGTGCTGGCCTATCGCACCGGCAACCCCGACAATCCGGTGAACGCCATCCCGCCACGCGCGACGGCGCACTGTCAGCTGCGCTACGTGGTCGGTATCGATCCCAAGGACATCGTGCCCGCCCTGCGCCGCCATCTCGACCGCAACGGCTTCAAGATGGTCGAGGTCAAGCAGGCGCGCGCCGGGTTCTTCCCGGCGACACGGCTCGATCCCGACCACCCGTGGGTCAAATGGGCCGTCGCTTCCATCCAGAAGACCACCGGCGTCAAGCCGGCGATCCTGCCCAACCTCGGCGGCTCGCTGCCTAACGACTGCTTCGCCGACGTGCTGGGCCTGCCAACCGTGTGGGTGCCGCATTCCTATGCCGCGTGCTCGCAGCATGCGCCGAACGAGCACTTGCTTGGCTCGATCGCGCGCCAGGCTCTGCAGCTCATGACCGGGCTGTTCTGGGACCTCGGCGAGACCGCGAGCCTGCCGCGCAAGGCCGCGTGATGAACGATAAGGGCAACGAGCCGCGCATCGACGCGGAAGAGATCCTTGCGGGCATTCGCGAGTGGGTCGAGATCGAAACCCCTTCGCATGACGGTGAAGCGGTCAACCGGCTCGTCACGGTGGTCGAAGGTCAGCTCCGCAAGGTCGGCCAGAAGACCGAGCGCATCGCCGGCGCGGAGGGTTTCGGCGACATCCTGATAGGCCGCTCGCCCTGGGGTGAAGGCAAGGGCATCCTTGTCGTCGCGCATCTCGACACCGTACATCCGCACGGCTCCCTGACCGGCCCGATGAAATGGCGGCGCGAGGGCGACGCGGTCTACGCGCCCGGCATCTACGACATGAAGGCCGGCGGCCACATGGCTTACTACGCCTACCGCCATCTCGTGCGGCTCGGCCGCACCACCAAGCTGCCGATCACGTTCCTGTTCGTGCCGGAGGAAGAGGTTGGCAGCCCAACCTCGCGCGCGATCATCGAGCGCGAGGCGAAGCGCGCCAAATACGCGCTGGTGTGCGAGCCGGCGCGCGACGGCGGCAAGATCGTGCTCGCGCGCAAGGGTACCGTCATCATGAAGCTGCGCACCAAGGGCCGCGCCGCACACGCCGGCGTGCGGCACCAGGACGGCCGCAGCGCCATTAAGGAGATGGCGCACCAGATCCTCGCTCTCGAGGCAATGACCAATTACGAGAGCGGCCTGACGGTCAGCGTCGGCACGATCAAGGGCGGCACCGGCACTAACGTCGTACCCGCCGAGTGCGAGATCGCGATCGACATGCGCATCCCGAGCGCCGCCATGGTCGACGAGTGCCTCGCGCGCGTGCGCAATCTCAAAGCCCACGATCCCGACGTGACGATCGAGGTCGAAGGCGGGCTCAACCGCCCGCCCTACGAGACCGATGACGGCATCCGGGCGCTGTATGAGCATGCGCGCGGCCTCGCCGGCGAGCTCGGCTTCGAGCTGGTCGGGGTCAAGACCGGCGGCGGAAGCGACGGCAACTTCACCGCGGCGCTCGGTGTGCCGACCCTCGACGGCCTCGGCGCCGACGGCCGCGGGGCGCACGCGATCGACGAGCAGATCTACGTGTCCTCGCTCGAGCCGCGCACGAAGCTCCTGCTGCGGCTGTTCGAGACCCTATCGTAACCTATGACGCTTGCGGCGCGACCCTCCCCCTACCCTCTCCTGCAAGCGGGAGAGGGTCCGGGAAGAGCGTTGGGCCGCGTCCCTTCTCCCGCTTGCGGGAGAAGGCGAAATATCAGGGTCCGGCAGAAGGCGCTAATCGACGGTTTCGTACCCGTATGGGGCCGCAGCCTCGAGCAGCCACTCGAGCAGGTCCTGTCCGAAACTCCGGTAAACGTAGACATCGGCCGTCGCCGCATCGACGATGTGCAGAACCGTGGAATGACGTGCAAGCGCTGTGACGAAGCAGTCGCCAGGCATTGCGGCGCGCGGATGCATGTCGATTGCGCACCCTTGCGCGATAACGTCGCGAACGCTCGGTCCCGAGAGGCGCAGCACCGTGCGTGCGTGCGACAGGTCAGTGATCGCCACGCGACCCTGCGCCGCCCGGTCCAGCGCTGCAGCGAGGTTGGTGCGGCCCGGCTCCACAACCAGCCATCGCCCCGGCCCAACCCATAGGATGACGCGCGGCCCCGCGGCATCGGACTTTCCGGGCTTCGGCAGCGTCATCCCGAGAAAGGCCTCGAGTGCCGCGGTGTCGCCCGCCGCACCGGGAAAGACGCTGATCTGAACGATAGACAGATCGCGCTGCTCGGCGATCCTGACGCCGGCAGCGCCGGCAGCCCCGCCGCGCCCGGGCCGCAGAACGCCGTGAAGCGCGGATCGGGAGAGCTCAGCCATTCTGGCGCGCTCCCTCTGGATCGAAGAAATGCGGCGAGACGACCCGGACTGGGACGAAATCGCCGCTCAGAGGCGAAGCAGCAACGATCGTCTCGCCCATGCGGCGTGCCCCATTCGCGAGCAGCGCCAGGGCGATCGGCTGGCCGAGTGTCGGACTCCACGTGACGGACGTGACATGGCCGATCATCGGCACCGGTGGTGCCGCTTTGTGGTCGACGACGAGCTGCGACCCGCCGCGAATGGGTGTCTTGCGGTCTGCCGGAACCAGGCCGACCAGCGCTGGACGCGCCGGGTCGGCGAGCGCTGGCCGCTGCAGGAGCCCCTTGCCGATGAATTCCTTCTTAGTGCTGACCAACCTGCCGAGCCCGAGATCGGCGGCGGTGGTCTGGCCGTTGATTTCCGGGCCGGCGACATGCCCTTTCTCGATGCGCATGGCGCCCATCGCCTCAAGGCCGTATGGGACAGCGCCCGCCTCGATCAGCTTCGTCCACACGAAGAGCGCGTGGTCCGACGGCGTTGCGACCTCATAGGCCAGTTCACCCGAATAGCTGACGCGGAACACGCGCACCGGGATGCCAACAATCCTACCATCGCGCACGCCGAGCATCGGCAGCGCGGCGTTCGAGAAGTCGATGCCGTCGACGACCCGGCCGAGCAGTGCCCTGCTCTCCGGGCCGGCGCAGGCGATCTGCGCCCATTGGTCCGTGACGGACGTTACGACGACGCGCAGGTCCGGCCAGTCCACCTGCAGCAGCCGTTCAAGATGCGCCAGAACCTTGCCGGCATTCGCCGTGGTGGTAGTCATGTAGTAACGGTGCTCGCCGACGCGCGCGAGCGTGCCGTCGTCCATGACGATGCCGTCGTCGCGCAGCATCAACCCGTAGCGCGCCTTCCCGACGGGAAGGCTGCGCATCGCGTTGCAGTAGACACGGTCGAGGAAGGCGGTCGCATCCGGCCCCTGCACATCGATCTTACCCAGGGTCGACACGTCGGCGACGCCGACACGGCCGCGCACGGCGTTGACCTCGCGGATCCAGGCGTCTCGGAAGCTCTCGCCCTCGCGGATATAGACGCGGGGCCGCAGCCACTGCCCTGCCTCGTACATCTTCGCGTGGTTGGCGACGTGCCAGTCATGCAGGGGTGTGCGCCGGATCGGATCGAGATGCTTGCCCGTATGCGGCCCGGCAATCACGCCAAGCGTCACCGGCGTGTAGGGCGGGCGGAAGGTTGTCGTGCCGACCGCCGGGATATCCTCGCCGCGCAGCGCTGCCATGATGGCCAAGCCATTGACGTTGCTAGTCTTGCCCTGGTCGGTGCCCATGCCGAGCGTGGTGTAGCGCTTGAGATGCTCGACCGAGACGTAGTTCTCGCGATGCGCCAGCGTGATGTCCTCAGCCGTCACGTCATCTTGGATGTCGACGAAGCGCTTGCCTTTTGCAACGGGCACTTGCCAGAGCGGCTCGACACCTGACGCCTCGTCGCTCTACACGCGGGGCAGCACAGTTGGCAATGCTTTGAGCCCGAGCGCTGCCGCCGCTGTAGCGCC